>CAJXOV010000035.1 GCA_913057815.1 uncultured Flavobacteriales bacterium | reverse complement strand
GACAGCCTGAGAAGCCATTAATTCTTCTTCAGTTACAATACCTGTTTCTTCTAGCATTTTAGCTAAATCATCAGCTTTCTTAAAGCTCTTTTTACTAGACTCCATGTAACCTAGCTTTTCCTCTATCAGCCCTAGATTATTAAACGATACCGCATCATCCGGATCCAACTCTGTAGCTTTAGTGTAATCCTCTAAAGCTCCTTTCACGTCTCCCATAGCGTCTCTCATGTATGCTCTAGATGCATATCGATAGCTGTATGTTGGATCTAGCTCTACAGATTTATTCATATCATCCAAGGCAGACTTCAAATCTTTTAAATGATAATAGCAAACCCCTCTTTGACTGACATAAACAGGATTGGCAGGGTCTGCCTGCACAGCTGAATTAAATAATTTAAGCGCTTCATCAAAAGATTGGGCTTTCATTAATTCTTCTGCTTTTATAAATTCGGTGCTAAAGGATTCCATTGAATAATTATTGAAGTTCGAAGTTCCTTAATTTCCCTCTATTCTTTGTGCTGATTTCATAAATCTTTCCCACAAAAAAACAGGCCTTGAAAAGGCCTGTTAAATCTTATAAATTAAGCGTTGCAACGCCTAACATAGTTCTATTTATTAAGATGTTCATCCAATTCTTCAATAGTCATTTCGAATTCGAAAGCATCATTTACTTTATAATAATTTCCCTGGTCATAACAGAAATCAAAGGCAAACTTGGCATAATCTAATCTATCACTTTCAAAATCAAACACCCTCGTGATTTCGGTTACCTGATCGGCACTTAAGCAGTTTCCTTTAGTTATTTGCTTGGCTAAAGTCATTTTAGAATCTGAGAAACTTTTAGATTCAATAGAGCTCTTTGCGCTGTCAAAATCAACTGGTCCCATGTATGTAGAACATGGTCCTTCATGCACATGACTTACTTCTTCATAAACCACTTCTTCCACCTCAGTATAAGTTCCCGACTGCTCATAAGTAATCTGCTGGTTCATATCTATAGATTCTGTAGTAGTTTCAGAGATGTTTACATCCATTCCCATATTAACTCCCCCTATATTTACGTTCATATTTACACTTTCAGTAGTAGTGCTGGAACCATTAGGTTTTCCAGTGTTCACATTTACATTGGTGTTCATCTGTGTGTCCATTATTACGGTTTCTTGTACTACATCTATCTCCTCTTCATAGGCCGTTTCATGGTAAGGGATTTCTGTATACTCGGTTGGCGATTGGCTCAGTGGAACTTGCCCGAAAAACCTCAATTTGTATCCTTTTCTCGTATTGGTGATTTTAACTGTATTGGCCATTCCCATTGGCTCAAAATACAGATTCTTATCAAGTGTAGGAATAGTCTCATCTACATGAACCACTTTTAACTTGTATGACTGCAGCTCTAATCCTGTGACCTTAACATTGGTCTGCGGTTCTGTGTTCTGTTTTACTCCATTTACATATGCGTAAAATGGGTTTAGATCTTCACTGAAGATAATCAAGTGATTTTCTTGAGCACTTAACTTTGCTATAAAAGCTAGTATTAAAATAGAGAGAGTAATTAATTTTTTCATCGTGTTTTATTTTAGAAAGCTTGCACTTTTCAATCTTTGTGCCATAATGGTTCGTACTCCATTGATAGCAGCACAAATTTACCTTCAAAAACCGTTACATCTGCTAATTCTCTTAATTTTACTAACTCAAATGAGCCAAAAACAATTTCCTCTTTTTCTAAGACTAACTGCCATGAACACATGGTACGAAGTTAAAAACGATCATTCTTTTACCGAAGTAAAAACATTAGGAGTCTATTTTTCCATCACTGAGTATTCGGATGACATTATGCCAATGAGAAATCACATAATGGATTTGATAGAAGGTGAAGGAGTAGAAGAAGTTTCTGAAGAAACATTTAATATGCACTTAAAACAGCTCGAAGTTGAGAAAACAATTAAGGAATTTTAATAGGCCGGAGACTTCCATTTCAAAACTCTTTTTATCATGCCATTTTTATATTTAAACCTTGATTCGGAAAATAAAACTCCTTTATCAGTATAAAAATACTGGATTCCCATTCCATTACTCACCATCTTTTGGCCCGTTGGGCTCCACGAGTTAATTAAAACCTCACCCCCAAATCGAGTCTTTTCAACTTCTTCTCTTTTTTTCCCATTAGAATAGTAATAATTCCATCTGCCTACTTCAACACCTTTAGATAAAAAACCTTCTTCCAAAAGAACGTTATTGGCCGAGTATTTTTGATAACTCCCGTTCAAATCCCCCTCTAGATAGGTCTTTAACTCCTTTTCGTTCTCATTATTAAACACTTCCCACACCCCTGTTCTCAAACTATCTTTTACGTTTCCACTCTCATAAGTATTATAATAATAACCTTCACCATCTCTTAAAGTAATTTCACCTTTGTCATTTTTTTGAAACACTGGTGTTCTTTTCCACCTAATTTCATGGATAGTGCTGTCACTTCCCCAAATTCGAGATCTTAATCTTTTTCTATCTATCTGAATAACCTCATGAACTCCTCCATAACCATATTCACAGCTAATTATAATGTTATCCACTTCACTCCATCCCAGTCATAACTGACTTTGGATAACAAACTGTCATTTTTATAAGAAGCCTCCCACGCCAAAATACCCGTTGGATACCAACCAAAGTGATTACCTTGATTTTTTCCATCTTCAAAACATAATCTCCTGGCTTCTCTATTAGTGCCATAATGATAGCGAGTTTGTTCACCTTGGTAAGTTCCGTTTTTGAAATTATTAATCTCTTGGACTTCACCAGTTGAAAAGAAGGATACCCATTCACCTTCCAATAAGCCGTTATTATAATTTCCAATAGTCATTAATAAACCATGTTCATTATAGAATTTCCATTCACCTTCAGCTTTTCCATTTAAAATTTGTCCTTCAGACTCCAAGGTATCATCCCAGTAATAATGACAATGTCGCCCGTCCTCAATACCCGAGAAATCAGCAAACCAACTAGGAATAACATAATCATCTAAACTGCTAATCAGCACTTTACGAGTACATTGTGAGACAGAAAAGTACTTTTTGTGTTCATTAAGAAAAATTAGATAAACCTCGCCAACCTTTCCTTTAAAATTGCATGTAGAAATTGATCTTTTCCCACTTTGATTCTGCACTATTATTTCAGTTAGGGAACTTCCTTTATAAGACTCTATAACTTTAAACTCTAAGAGATCTTTTTCAATTTCAGTATCATAAGCATTATTGATAATGCGACCAACAAATATTTCTTGTGTAAGATTGAACTCTGCCTGAGTAAAGTCTGGAGAAACACACATACAAGCTAAGGATTGAAAACTAATAAATGTACAGTAAAACAATGTCAGCAGTATTCTCATAAATCTAGAACGATTGTAAATTCTAATTATTTGAATTATAAATCTCCTCCAACACCTTTTCTTCATTCTCCCAAGTTAATTCTGCAGCAGCTACTCTGGTATTGTCTTTTAACTTTTCCTTATCATAAGACAGGAAATAATTTTTAATTTCTTCAGCCATCTTCTTAGGCTTATGACTACTGAGCACTGTTCCCACTTTATAATCTTGTACTATTCTTTTTACTTCTGGTAAGTCGGAAACTATGCACGGAATTTCGGCATGTATAAAATCGAAGAGTTTGTTCGGCAGACTAAAACGGTAGTTGATATTGGTATCCTTATCTATGCTTATACCTCCGTCAGAAGCTGCCGTGTAAAATTTTAGCTGCTCATAAGGCATCTTATCCTTGAAAAGAATTTTCTCATTGAGTTCTTCACTTGACACGGTCTCTTTAAGCTGTGGCAGCACATCACCAGAACCTATTATAAGTAATAAAAATCCATCCAAATAACGCATGGCTTCTACTAACTCCTCATTTCCTCTATCCACATTTATTCCCGTCCCTTGAACTATTAGAATAGTTTTATCTTCAGGTAATCCTAATGCTGATCTAGACACCTTAGTAGTGCTCGGTTCCATTCCTTCGGGTTTTCCTTCAGGAATATTCCTCATCACTTTCACATGCTTTCCATACTTCTCTTTATAAAGATTGGCTATGCTTTCATTCACAGTAATTACCTGTTTCAAGGTTGGAAATATCCATTCCTCTATTCTTTCCCAGGTTCGCTTTGCAAAAGGACTTTCTGCCAACTCCGGAACTTCTGTGAAATACTCGTGGCTGTCATATACCAGCTCTTTTCCTCTTAATTTACTTCCCAAATAAGCTGCCAAAAGTGTATCCAAATCATTGGCATGGATGCTATGGTATTTTTTAAAAAGAAGAAATAAAAAGAGACGAAGGTTATACTCTGCATAGAAAATGGCCCCTTTGTTAAAAATCAATTTGAACCGAGTAGTCGGATAAGGTCTTTCTATAGGTTCACTCGAAAACAGCTTTCTTCCTACCAGATGAGGCTCATATCCAAGTTTCATCAAGCTATTGCATACTTTCCTCACACGCTGGTCGTGCGTTAGATCATTGGTAACAGTAACTATGATTTTTTTCTTTCGAGTCATTTGAGAACGCTAAGGTATAAACAGTCGGCTGTTTGAGATATTAAGAAGCGCAAAATAAGCTAACCCTGCTATGAGTTTACATTTGTAACACATGAGCAATCTTCAAAACACTTCACTAAAATCCTATAACACATTTGGTATTGATGTATCGGCAGAGCATTTAGTTTCTGTGGAATCCACTACCGAATTAGTAAAGTCCTTGGCTGAAATAAACCAAAAGGAACTACTAATTCTAGGAGGAGGAAGTAATGTCCTCTTCATGAATGACATCAAAGGAACTGTGCTACTTAACAGATTAGCTGGAATCTCTGTAGAAGATGAAAATGAAAATCATGTGTGGGTTAAAGCCGGTGGCGGTGTAAACTGGCATGAATTCGTACTTCATTGTATTAATGAAAACTGGGCAGGAATAGAAAATTTATCTCTTATACCAGGAAGTGTAGGCGCTGCTCCTATGCAAAACATAGGTGCCTACGGAGTAGAAATAAAAAATGTGTTTCATGAACTTGAAGCTGTCGAAATTTCTTCAGGAAAAATCAAAACGTTCTCTAACAAAGAATGCCAATTTGGATATAGAGAAAGTGTATTTAAAAGAGCACTAAAAGGACAGTTTATGATAAGCTCCGTTACATTTAAACTTGATAAAAAACCTGTTTTTAAAACTTCCTATGGAGCCATTACTGCTGAGCTAGAAAGAATGAAAATTGAAGATTTCTCTATTCGAGCTATCTCTAATGCTGTCATAAATATCCGACAAAGTAAACTTCCAGATCCTAAAGTAACCGGAAACGCAGGAAGCTTCTTTAAAAATCCAGTAGTTCCTATTTCACTAGCTGAAAACCTAAAAAAAGACTACCCTGAGGCAGCTGCTTATCCAGTAGATGATAATTCAATGAAACTAGCTGCAGGTTGGTTGATAGATAAAGCTGGCTGGAAAGGAAAGACATTTGGAAATTATGGAGTTCACCCGAAGCAAGCTTTAGTGCTGGTAAACTACGGTGGTGCTACTGGTCAAAACATCTATGATTTGTCTACTGAAATCTTAGCAGATATCAAGTCAAAATTTGGAGTGGAGCTAGAAAGAGAAGTGAATATTATTAGCTAAGCTTACGAATGGCAAAGCTTGGCTTCACGGTCATCTCCATTGATAAATAAATGATCTCCCAGTTTTGATTCTTACAGAATTCATGCACAGCCTCTATAACTCCATAACGTACTAAGCCATTCCAGTTACAGACTGTGTAATCATGCCCTGCCATAATTCCACCTGGCTTCATTTTAGACGCATACATTTCTAATTCAGCTTTGGTGGTTTGGTAGGAGTGATCAGTATCTATGTAAATCCAATCGAAATACGCTTCTTTGAAATCATTAACTACACCGGTAGAGAGACCTAAGTTTATTTCAACTTTACCAGATGCTAATTCATTAGCAAATCTACTTTCTACACTTTTACGGATGTCTTGATTGTACCTTTTACTTCCCCACATATCTATGAGGTGTAGTTTTTCTGGAGCAGTGTGTTCTAAAATATCAGCAGAAAAGCCTCCTTTGTTTACACCTAACTCTGCCACCACTCCTCCTTTAGGCAGAAGTTTCAACAGATCAGTTCTATTGGCCAGCACTTTAGTATTCTGAATATGTTCGGTAGATAAATCTATTTTAGGAATAGTCGGATCTGTAGAGGCTTTGGCATATGCCACAGCTATTTTCTTTATTCGAGAATTAAATGCTACTCTAGCAGACTTAGGAAGCAGGGATATAAGAGAAAGTATCATCGTACTGCGAAAGTAGCAAATGAAATGGAGTGGTCTTTTTTTAATAGAAGTAAGAGCATGATTTATTCAACAAGAAATTCATTTCTAGAATTGCTCCTTCAACCTTTCCATAATCTCACCCACCGCTGGACAAACAGTAGTATTCTTAAGCGTCAACCCTAAAATCTGAGTCATGTTCTTTCTATCGGTATGCGGGTATTCTCTACACGCTTTTGGTCTGGACTGGTATACTGAACAGTAAAGATCATCTCCCAGAAACGGACATGGAGAAGAGTTCAACACGTAATCGTTTTCATTGTCTAAATGAAGGTACTTGTCTGCAAATTCACTGGCCTTTATTCTAAAATGCTTGGCCAGTCTTTCTATGTCTGTATCTCTAAAAATAGGACTGGTAGTTTTACAGCAGTTGGCACACTTCAAACAGTCTACTTCTTCGAATACTTCATCATGCAACTCATGAAAAGAAGAGTCTAATTCCTTTGGCTTTACTTTAGTGAGTTTCTGCTTGAGCTTTTTTAGCGATTTCTGACCGCTACGGGCCTTGTCTAATTTCTGCTGAAGCTCTTCTGATATGGGATTGTGAGTAGACATGTATTGCACCGCAAAAGTCTCACATTTTCAACCAATCCAATCCTATTTCAATCGAAAACTTGCATCTCAAACTAACAATCGTTAGTTTTACGCTACAGAACGATAGTTAATGGCTTCAAGATTTCACAACATTACGGTAACAGATATTCAGAAAACCACTGAACAGTGCTCACTAGTTAGTTTCCATATTCCTGCTGAACTTCAGGAGGATTTCAAATACAAACAAGGTCAATACCTCACGCTTAGAGCTGAAATAGATGGAGAAAATGTCCAGAGGTCATACTCTCTTTGCTCCTGCCCTAACACTGCTGAGTGGCAAGTAGGAATTAAAAAAATCCACGGTGGATTATTTTCTACTTACGCTAATGATGTGCTCAAAGTAGGAGATACTTTAGAAGCCATGCTTCCAAACGGAAATTTCTTTGTGGAGGTAGAACCTGAAGCTGAAAGAAACTTTATAGCCATAGCTGCTGGAAGCGGAATCACTCCTATTTACTCTATCGTAAAAACTCACTTGGAAAGTGAACCAAAGTCTACTTTCAAACTTTTATACACCAATCAAACGGCAGCTTCTGTCATTCTGAAGGAAGAAATAGAAGGATTGAAGAATAGATTTATGGATCGTTTTGAAGTATTTCATTTCCTGACCAAGCAGAGCAGAGGAATAGATTTATTTAACGGAAGATTAGATTCTGAAAAGCTGGAGAAGCTTTCTCTGTCAGTGATAGATGTTAACCAGGTAGACCATGTTTTCTCTTGTGGACCTGAGGAAATGGTATTTATGGCTAAGGATTTCTTCACATCTAAAGGCTTAGATGAGAAAAAGATTCACTTTGAACTCTTTACTTCATCTACCGCTAAAACAGGAGCTCGAAAAGAAATTACAGAGGAGCTAAAAGGACTTATTTCTGATGTTACTATACTAGATGCCGGAAAATCCTTTAACTTTAAAATCCACCAAGGTTCTAACAACATCCTAGATGCCGCACTGGCAGCTAATGCTGATTTACCATTTGCATGTAAAGGCGGAGTATGCTCTACGTGTAAAGCTAAAGTGATAGAAGGAAAAGTAGAAATGGAAGTGAATTACGCACTGGAGGAAGAAGAGTTAAAACAAGGATACGTTCTTACTTGCCAAGCTATTCCGTGCTCTGAAAAGGTAGTAGTGGACTTTGATAATTAGAATATTAAGCGTTGCAACGCGAAAACATAGCCCAAAAATTACTGGGTATAAAACCATTTTGAAATGGAATTAGATATAAATAAATTAGAGTCCGATTTTCAAGCCAGAATAGACGCTGGAGAAAATATAGAGCCTAAAAACTGGATGCCTGAAAAGTATAGAAAGACGCACATTCGTCAGATTTCTCAGCATGGGCACTCAGAAATTGTAGGTATGCTTCCTGAAGGAAACTGGATTACCAGAGCTCCTAATCTAAGAAGAAAAGTAGGCCTATTAGCTAAGGTTCAAGATGAGGCTGGACATGGCCTTTACCTTTACTCAGCAGCTGAAACACTGGGGATTTCTAGAGATGAGCTTTTTCATCAACTTCACACCGGGAAAGCCAAGTACTCGAGCATTTTCAACTACCCAACTCTTTCATGGGCGGATATTGGAGCTATTGGTTGGCTGGTAGATGGAGCTGCTATCATTAATCAAGTAATGCTTACCAGAACTTCTTATGGCCCTTATGCTAGAGCTATGGTGAGAATCTGTAAAGAGGAAAGTTTCCATCAGCGTCAGGGATATGAAATGATGCTTACGCTATGTAACGGAACTCCCGCTCAGAAAGCTATGGCACAGGATGCGCTTAACCGATTTTGGTGGCCTTCGTTAATGATGTTCGGCCCGAGAGATGAAGAATCTCCGCATACTGAACAGGCCATGCAGTGGAAAATAAAATTGAAGACTAACGATGAATTGCGTCAGCAGTTTGTAGATATAGCTGTTCCTCAGGCAGAAATTCTAGGTTTGACTATTCCCGACCCAGACTTAAAATGGAATGAGGAGAGAGGTCATTATGATTTCGGTCCTATCGACTGGGATGAATTCTGGCAAGTGGTTAAAGGTAATGGGCGTTGCAATAAAGAAAGACTTGGAGCAAGAGTTAAAGCTTGGGATGAAGGAGAATGGGTGAGAGATGCGGCTATGGCTTATTCGGAGAAGAAAGACGCTAAGAAAGAGGCGAAGAAAGCTTCTTAAATAGAGTGGTTATAAGTGGATAAGTGGATAAGTGGATAAGTGGATAAGTGGAAGTTTACTCCAAATTTTAAGATTAGAAATAAAGAGTGTAATGGGTTATCACAAGTTATCAGAATTAAAAGTTTGGCAAAAGGCTAGACTATTTAGAAAAGCCATTTCATCACTAACCAAGACCTTACCTAAAGAGGAGAAGTATAAATTGGTAGATCAGATTATTAGAAGTTCAAGATCTGTTACAGCTAATATTTCTGAGGGGCATGGGAGATTTCACTATCAAGAGAACATTCAGTATTGCAGAATGTCCAGAGGATCACTTATAGAAACCTACGATCACCTGACAGTAGCTTTGGACGAAACGTATATTACTAGAGAAGTTTTTGAGAAATTAAAAATAGATTTAGAAGAAATTGAAAAAATGTTGAACGGGTATATAACATATCTGGTAAAACAAAAGAATAATGGAAAGTAAACTAGGAGAATCTCACCAGAGATTCTGAAAGCTGAGAATCTGACTTATCAGCTTATCAACTAGTCAACTTTCTGAAAATAAAATTTTCAGACATGACAAAGAAAGAATGGCCCATTTGGGAAGTATTTATCAGAAGCAAAAATGGATTAGAACACCGCCATGCGGGTTCTCTTCATGCTGCTGATGCAGAAATGGCTTTAGAAAACGCTAGAGATGTATACACCAGAAGACAGGAAGGTGTGAGTCTTTGGGTAGTAGAATCTAAGCACATAGTAGCTACTAATCCAGCTGAGAACGGTGAAATATTCGAGCCGGCAGCTGATAAAGCTTATAGACATCCTACTTTTTACGTCCTTCCTGAGGAGTTAAAACACATGTAATGGAAAATAAGATTTACGATTACTTATTGACTCTTGGAGACAATTCTCTGATTCTAGGACATAGACTATCTGAGCTTTGTGGACATGGCCCTAGCCTGGAAACAGACATAGCGTTAACCAATATTTCTTTGGATTTATATGGTCAGGTAAGAAACTATTTTCAGTATGCTGCAGAGCTATCTGGAGAAGATGCATCTGAAGATTCTATAGCATTTCTGAGAACCGAGCGTGAATACAAAAACAGCTGGCTTGTAGAACAGCCTAATGATGATTTTGCTCATGTGATTTGTCGTCAGTTTTTGTTTGATTCTTTTCACATGCCGCTTATGAAACAACTGTGCGGAAGTAAAGATGAACGCATAGCTGCCATAGCAGAAAAGTCTATAAAAGAGTCTCGTTACCACGAGCGTTTTTCATCAGAATGGATGAAGCGTCTGGGAGGAGGAACAGAGGTTTCAAATCAGAAGCTACAAGCCGCTTTAAATCACTTACACCCGTTTATAAATGAGTTTTTCCAGGAGACTCCTTTGGATAAAGAGATGAAAGAAAACGGAATAGGAGCAGATTTAGCAGCATTGAAAGAAATCTACTTTACGAATGTAAATACGATTATAAAGGAAGCTGAACTCACTATTCCAGAGCCTAATTGGAGACAAACTGATGGGAAATTAGGATTCCATTCAGAGCATTTAGGATTTATTTTGGCAGAGCTTCAGTACATGCAGAGAGCTTATCCGAACTCGGATTGGTAGGCCAAACAGAGGTTTATAGTTTATAGTCTGTCTCTTATACACATCTCCGAGCCCACGAGACCTCT
>CAJXOV010000034.1 GCA_913057815.1 uncultured Flavobacteriales bacterium | reverse complement strand
GTCTAGGAGCAATTCAAAACCAATATCAGCGATATTCTGCATTAGATCGAGATATTCATCTTGAGCCTTTTCATAGGATTCTGTTTCCTGTCCTTTTAGGTATTCGCCCACACTTAGTTTAGGTAATTCCAGAACTTCAGGGCAGCCGTTCAAACAAGGGAATTCATCTCCTTCATGAATGTAATGTGCTTCACCAGACTGAATTTGTCGGCCTATAGGAAACAGTCGACAAGCTAACGGACGGCCTTGGTGAACGCTACACCCGAAATTTTCTACATACTGACTGCAGGATTGTTGGCCTTTTTTGTTGAGTTTTCCATCGAATTTTAATTGAATCCCGCCATTATCAGTGTATAAATCCCGAAATTCTCTTGGAGTTAAATTTTTCTCTTTACTAAGTTTAAATAATTCCCACGGGTTAAGTCTCACTAAATTACCATGGCAGCATGTTCCAGCCCGAGAACAGGTGAGAGGTAAAATACTTTCAAGTGCGAGTTTGGTGGTTTTCATTTTTTTGTGCTCTGCAAAACTTACATAGGTATTATTCTATAAATCTTACCAGGTTCTTCCATGCCTATATAAATATAACCATCAGCACATTGTTCTATACTTCTCATTCTTCCAATTTCTGGGAATAGTTTTTCTTCTTTCACCCAATCATCATTTTCATCAAACACATCTCTATGCAGGTAGTTAAACTTTAAAGAACCTGATAGGATATTTCCTTTCCAAGCGGGGTATTTATCACTAGTGATAATTTCCATTCCGCAGGTAGCTATAGATGGTACCCAATATCGAATAGGCTGTTCCATACCTTCTTTATGTGTCAAATCCGTAATCTTGGTTCCTACATAGTTGATGCCATAAGTAATTACTGGCCAGCCATAATTTTTTCCGGCTTCTATAAGATTGATTTCATCTCCTCCTCGAGGGCCGTGTTCGTTATCGTAAATTTTATTGGTTTCAGGGTTATAGCATAGCCCTTGCGGATTTCTATGACCGTACGAATAAATAGATTTTACGGCATCTGGAGTGTTGTAAAATGGGTTGTCAGAAGGAATGGTTCCATCATCATTTAGCCTGTGAATTTTACCAGGGTGATTATCTAAGTATTGAGGATGATCGTCTCTTTTGCCACGCTCACCTACAGATACAAATAAGTAGCCATCATTATCAAATACCATTCTACATCCAAAATGATGATTGGTGTCTACGTATGGCTCTGCTATATAGATGTCTTTTCCATTTACTATAGAGTTGTTCTCTAGAATTCCTGAGAAAACTGCTGTAGTAGCATAATTAGCATCACCTGGTTTTGGCTTAGAATAGGAAAGGTAGATACGCTGATTTGTATCAAAATCTGGGTGAAGAAGAACATCCATTAGGCCACCTTGACCTTTAAATTTGACGGCTGGTAATCCTGTTATTTCTTGGGTATCATTTCCTTTTTTGGAATAAAGCTGGCCTGATTTATCTGTGTAAAATAATGTGCCGTCATTACTCTGAGTGATGGCCCATGGGGATTCTGCATTTTCTGTTACCATCTCTAGTTTTAACTTCATGCCTTCAGAAATGAAAATGACATCTGTATTTTCACCAGAAGTAAACTCCTCTGCTTTATGGTCTTCAATAGCCGCTAAGATGAAATCTACTAGATTATAAACTTGCTCATCCGTGAGTACTTGTCCATAGGCAGGCATACCATCTGTTTCTGCGCCATTTTTTACTACTTCGAACATTTCTTCTCTGGAGCTTCCGTGAACCCATTTTTCTCTGTCTACAAATTCTTGTACCTGCTTACCATGACAGGAGGCGCAGTATTCCTCGTAATAATCCTCTGCTGCAGCCATATTCTCTGAGACTGATGAAGTCTTAGAATTATTCATGGCGCATTTATTCCAAGTGAAAGAAACTGCTAAGAATAGTAAAATGGCTGCTAAAGAGAAGGTGAGTTTTTTCATTGGAGTATTCCATTTGTGTTTTCGGGATAGGAGCTAAGTTAATTAAACTAAACCTCACCTAATAAATCTAATTCAATGACTTGCTCAAAGTACAATGAGTCTACTTTTCCATTTCTCAAATGTTTGACTCTAGATGGTATCTTTAACTCAAGATCAAAATCTATAAATATGGAGTCTGTCATAGAATTAGAATCCAAAATCGAAAATTCTTGAGGGATCAGTCCTTCAAACAAATCATTAAGCTTAGAGTGCATGGGTGTGTCTATTCTGTAACTTGTCACTAGTAGGTTAACTTCTGATTCAGATTGGTCAATTAATTCATTTTTTTCTAGGACGGTTTCTTGAAAACCATTCTCCATTGCTAAGTATGTTAACCTTGCTTTTTGTAACGAATCTAATGGTAAGTTCAAACCATAAACTCTGTGATAAATGGCCATTTCTTTACCGAAGAAAGCTTCCAGATTATCATGTTTTAAAAAATTTTGAATAAAATCGTTGGATTTTTGACGTTGTTCTTCTGTGTAATTTCTATTGTTTTGAGTGAAATATGGAACAACAACAGATTCCATATAGACTTCTATTTTGGGCCAGTTCAAAATAGAATTTAGTTCTCCATATTCATATACCGAATAATCTATACTTAGACCATCATTATATAGGAGTAATTCTTTGCCACCTTCTGCCAAAGTTGGAAGTAATAATTGTTGATTCCAAACAACATGTTCAGGATAGAAATTTACAAAGTATTTGAAACTTCTTAAGTCGTTTGTATAAATTGAATCCTTAGAACATGTCAGCTTAGTGATTTTGACGTCATATTCAAATTTTCCAGAACTAGGAGCTTTTAAAATTCCTATCATCTTTTGCTCTTCATTGCATGAAAACAAGAGAATGGAAAACAAAGTGAATAGGTAGATCTTCATAACAGGTTGATGTGTTCAATATTGCTTAATCTGCTAAGCTAAGAATATTGTATTGTCATTTCTAATTTCATTTTGAAGTCCAACTAAACAATTAGAATTAAAATAGAAGTTGATATATTTGAATTCTAAGTAGAACAATGATTACTGATGAACAATTAGCGCTTTGCAAACAATGCAAACTTCAGAGTTGGGAATTTACCAAAGGAACTATTTGTAGTCTTACTAATGATTATCCTACATTCCATAATGCTTGTGAAACATTCGAATTAGACGCTGAAAAGGCTGAGAAGTATAAACGTACTGTCGAAACAAGAAAACAAAACGAACTTGAAGATAAAACTTTTGGCCTCAATTCTTTTGGAATAAAAAGTCAAACCATAGCTGGGTTAATAGTTGCTTTTATAGGAGTTCTTTTGACATCATTTACAGTAATATTCATGGGGATGATCAGTTTATGGACGATTGGAGTGATAGCTACAGGTATTGTTTTTGTGGCTAGAGGAACCAAAGAAATACCTTCCCTAATTGGCGGAATAATGGTTTTAGTATTTGGAGTAGCACTTACTGTTATAACTATTTTTTTTCTAGGATTAATTACTATCTGGTCTTTGGCTTTAGTATTAATTGGTATTATATTTATTATTATGGGAATAAGAGGAAATTCTGTAAGAGATAAAGATGATACATTGGATGCTCAACTTTAAACAGAATTAACTAAAATATCAAACCTTGAAGCTTCGATAGAAAATGTTCAACTAGACAGTTATTCTTCATTTAACTGATCGCAAACATTCAGTGTTTTTGGACGTTTCAACCTCGAACTTCAAACTCCAAGCTAAAAAACCTTACTCCTCTTTCCCAAACCCTGAAAGACTCTGGCCGATAAAATCATCTGGAAACTGATCTTCTCCTTCAAAGCCAATTTCTACTGTTCCACTATCTTCAGGAATGTAGTTGGTTTTAAAAATGTAATCCCAGATGCTAAGACTGATGCCATAGTTCATTCCATTACGTCCTTCAGGAACCAGATAAGCGTGGTGATAAAGGTGCATTACCGGATTGTTAAAGATGTATTTTAACGGACCCCAAGTAATCTTGATATTAGCATGATTCAGGTGTCCAATAGCTATGGTAATGAAATGAATGATGTATGCTTGGTTAGGCTCGAAACCACCTATGATCATCACCCCAAAAGTCTTCAGAGGTTTATAAAGAATGTTCTCCATCCAATGGTATCTAAGGTGCGCTGCAAAACCCATTTCTTTTACACTGTGATGTACTTTGTGAAATCTCCACAGGAAGGAATATTTATGTAAAAGCACATGGGTAAACCACTGGACAAAGTCAAGAATAATAAAGAATATGAGTAATTGTAACCAAGGAGCCCATGCTGAAATATCTAAAATGGCCAAGCTTTTAGAAGTCAATCCTATCTCTCCGAATACTAGTCCTAGCATTTTATAAATTCCATCTATCATGATGGAGAAAATGAAGAAGTTAAAGAACATATAGAACCCATCTAGCCAAAAGTCTTTTCGAATTATGGACTGCTCTTTTCTCCAAGGAAATGCCATTTCTAGTAACCAAACGATAAGAGAAATTACTATCAATCCCCAAAAATAATTAGTGTACCACGGAACGTCAAAAATTATAGAACTCCAAGTCCATTCTGCCGTGCCTTTAAAGGCTTCAATAAATGCGTTAATGTATGTTTTCATTGTATTACAGTTAAAGTATCTTGTTCAAAAGGAAGCTCATCGAATCTACTCCATTCGGTCCATGAGCCGTCATAGTTTTTTACGTTTAGGTGCCCTATTAGTTGGGTTAGTACAAATGTGGTATGCGCTGATCTCATACCGGTGTGGCAGTAAACAATAACGGGTTCATCATCTGCCAAGTTTAGTTTTCCGTATATATCTAATAGCTCTTCATTACTTCTCATCTTCTTGTCGCCATTATGATTAATAGCCTCTGCCCAGTCGATGTTTATCCCTCCTGGAATTCTGCCACCCTTTAAAGCTCCATTTTTCTGTCTTTTTCCAGAATATTCGTCAGCTGTTCTGGTATCTATGATAGTTGTGTTGAGGCCTATATTAGCTTGAACATCTTCTTTAGAAATATAGAATTTCATAGAAGGATTATCTGTTAGTTTGAAGACACTCTTTTCCGGATTGGGAATATTTGTGGTTACTTTTCCTCCGGCCGTTTTCCACGAAGTTAAACCACCGTGAAGGAGTTTTAATTGATCGAAATCATAGTTCTGAAGAATCCACCACAGTCTAGCCGCATTGCACAATCCATTGTCATCATAAACCACCAGAGTGTCTTCTGAGCTTATACCCAAATCACCCAAAAGAATTTCCATTTGATCTTTACTGGCCATCATGCCATTGTAATCGAAATTATCATTTTGAACATGACTTCTTCCTATGTTGACTGCATCAGGAATGTGTTCTAAAGCATAAGGTGCTTCTTTTCTGAAATCCACAAGTTTAATATTTGGTCGATCTATGATTTTAATCAGTTCTTGGGCTTCAATAAGGAATGATTCTTCAATCAGAGTGGTTTCCATGTCGGCCTTTACTAGAGGTGTTTCTGGTTCTGTAGGAGCGCAGCGTTGCAACGCTAGAACTGCGATAATAATTATGTTAATTCTCAGTTTCATACCATTCTATATCCGTTAAATTGCTCCTTCTCATTCCTGATTTTTTAGGAGGATAGTTGGTCACTAAGTAGTTTACAATTATCTCTTGATTTTCTCCTAAGTCCCATAAGTTTTGTGTTTCCTGCATCCATTTTATGGTTTCATTCCATCGCTCGGCAGTCATCCTGTTTTGTGTTACCAATTTAGCTGAATGGCAGTTCGTACAGTTTCCGATTACTACGAACATTCCTTCTGCATCTATCAACCCTGTTCTTACATGAATTCCATCTTCAATTAGATCTCTATCCTTTTTATTTAGATCCTCATTTTCAGAGGAATCGTTGGAAGAAAATAGTTCAGGATTCGTGTTTACGAAAACCATAGTCATAGTAGCTAAGGCCAGAATTATGGATGTTCTAACAATCGTCCTAGCGGATTTTACTAATTCATCTACGTTTTTTTCCTCCATAGACATGTTACTGAACCTTTACAGCTATTCTGTGACATGCGTTATTCAAATATCCTTTTGGATTCCAGCCTGGAAGTACCATGGGTTGTGAAGTTTGGTTTGCATCTGTAGCTCTAGCCCACACTTCATAATATCCTTCTTTAGGAAATTTGATGTTGGCAGAAAAATGCTGCCAAGCTAATCTGTTAGCAGGTGCTTCTAATTGACATTCTACCCACGAAGCACCGAAGTCTATAGAGTATTCCACCATCACCACTTCTAAATCTCCACTCCAGGCATGCCCTCTAATTTCTAAAGAGCTGCCTGTCTTAATTAATTTCCCAGTCTTAGGGAATGTAATCAATGATTTAACTGGCATAGATTCTATGATACACATGTCTTCATCCTTCACTTTTTCTCCTGGAGCCAAGGGATTACAGGGAATTCTGTATGCAGTTCCTGTCATTTTAGCGCCATCATGTACTCTATCTCTAATACTTATTCTGTTTACCCATTTCCCTGAAGCAGAAGCAGGCCACCCGCCTACTACTAATCTTAATGGATATCCATGAATGAGCGGAATATCTTCGCCATTAAGCTGAAAAGCTAAAAGAGTTTCATCCTCTAAAGCCTTAAACATGGGGCATCCTCTAGAGATTGGCTCTTTGTCAGGGTTTCCGCTGAGGTGTTCGTCTATAGCATGATAGCCGATGTAAACGGCATCTTTTTTAATGCCAGCATCTTCCAATACATCTCTTAATCTTACTCCAGTCCATTCGGCACAGTTTACCGCTCCTAAACTCCACTGATTTCCTTTGGCAGGAGGGTCGAATTCTTTTCTACCGTTTCCTCCACATTCCAATGTGAGTTGATAGGTGTAATGCTGAAATTTGGACTTGAGTTCTGCAAGTGTATACGTCTTAGATTCTACTACTGATTCTCCGTCTATAGTTAGTGTCCATGTACTAGCATCTATATCTTTTGGTAGTTTTCCATTATTCCTCACGAACATGCTAGAGGCTGGAGTAACATCATCATTTAGTATATGTGGCTGAGATTCTATGTTCCATGGTTTATCGTTTAAGATAATCATATCTTCATGTTTTCCGAAGGGCATTTCGGTCTCTTTATCCTGAGAAAAAAGAGAAAATGAGCCTGTAAGTAGAAGCAGTAGAATAAGAACTCTGTAATTTGAAATCACAACCATTAAGGTGGATTGAGTAGGAGATACACGGGTAGATATATTCACAATAGTCATATAGGTTTCACTAAGTTTAGATGCAAGATAAGAGATATCCGACTATCCGTTGTAACACATGTTACATAGTTCTAATTCGAAGAAACAGTCTTTTTTAAGATCTCTTGTTTGTAACACCAAATAGAATAAACAGGATTAAGCTATTACTTTTGTTCCACATTCTTATTTAAATAGAATAGATAACTCATGAAGTCAGAATTCAAAGACTACTTATTAGCCATCACCAATTCTTCGGATTGTATAGAGGCTGAGGTTATTCAGTCTTTATGGAGTGGTTACGGAAAAATTTCTAGATATCGATTGATTGATTCTAGTTATAAAACCGCAGTAGTTAAATTTATATCGCTAGGTGAATCAGGAGAGCATCCTAGAGGTTGGGATTCGGATAATTCTCATATCCGAAAAGTGAGATCCTATGAAGTAGAAACGCACTGGTATGAGCACTATAATAAGCGTTGCAATGCCCAATGCAGAACACCGAAATTCCTTGGATCCTATTCTGAAGGGAAAAATCAGTGGATAATATTGGAAGATTTAGACCTAGGTTTTCCAATTAGAAAACAGCATCTTGAGATTCCAGAAGTGAAAGTGTGTTTGAAATGGTTGGCGAATTTTCATGCTGCTTTCATAGGGCAGAAGCTAAATGGGCTATGGGAAGTAGGAACGTATTGGCATTTAGAAACTCGACCAGATGAACTGAATAATCTAGAACATCAAGAGTTAAAACTAAAAGCTCATTTAATTGACGAGGCACTTAATAACTGTACTTTTCAAACCATAGTACATGGAGATGCCAAAGTGGCTAATTTTTGTTTTTCTGCAAATGGTCAAGAAGTAGCTGCTGTTGATTTTCAATATGTGGGAGGAGGTTGTGGAATTAAAGATGTGGCTTACTTTCTTGGAAGCTGTCTTACTAGTCAGGAATGTGAAAAGTATGAAACCGAACTTCTGGATTATTACTTTTTAGAATTGAAAAAGGGATTGGATTCCGAAAGGAGTGAGGCTTTTATGATTGAGATTGATTTCTCAGAATTACACCGCGAATGGACAGATATGTATCCTATGGCATGTGCAGATTTCATGAGATTTATGTTAGGCTGGATGCCTTCACATCAAAAAATAAATGACTACAATCTTAAGCTGATGAATGCAGTTTTAACCGGATTTTAGACGAATGGTTTATAATGAAACGCTGGGAGTATTCAGTGAAGAGAATCGAAATAAGCATCTACCCGGGAGATGTGCTTTACTTTTTCTTCTGAACTTAACCAGCTAGCTTCAAATCCATTGATGGCTAGTTGTTTCAGCTGATCTTTATTTAAGTTCAATGCCTTAGCCGTTTCATAATAATTCTCATTCATATATCCTCCAAAATAGGCTGGATCATCTGAGTGGATAGTGGCTAGAATACCTTTTTTAAGCATTTTAGCTACAGGGTGTTCCTCCATTTTTTGGATTACTTTGAGCTCTACATTGCTAAGTGGACAAAGGGTTAAAGCCATGTTTTCATCGAGTAATCGTTGAACCAGAGCTTCATCATCTAGGCATCTATTTCCATGGTCTATTCTCACAACTTTCAATAAATCTAGAGCTTCCCATATGTAATCAGCCGGGCCTTCTTCTCCAGCATGAGCCACTAGCTTATAACCCTGCTCCGCAGATGCTTTAAATACATTGACAAACTTACTAGGTGGGTTTCCCATCTCCGATGAATCCAGTCCTACACCATCTATCCAGTCTTTAAAAGGAATAGATTGTTCCAGTGTTTTGAATGCTTTTTCCTCACTTAAATGACGTAAATAGGACATGATGAGTTTGAAGGAAATCCCTAATTCCTGCTTCGCTTTTTCCAGTGCTTTTCGAATTCCATTGATTACCACATCAAATCCAATTCCTCTATCGGTATGGGTTTGTGGGTCAAAGAAAATCTCTACATGAACTACGTTTTGACTATGCACTTTAGTCAGATATTCCCAGGTTAAATCGAAAAAATCTTGTTCATGAATAAGTACTTGAGCGCCTGTGTAATAGATGTCTAGGAACTCTTGAAGGTTATTAAACTTGTATGCTTTCTTGAGTGATTCAATGGAATCATAATCAAGAGTTATGTTATTCCTTTTGGCCATCTCAAACATAAGTTCCGGCTCAAAGCTTCCTTCAATGTGGAGGTGAAGTTCAGCCTTGGGGATTCCTTGAATGATTTCTTTTAATTGAGACGATTCCATTTAACGTGTTCTAATTTAGAGTAAAACTTGAAAAGATGAAGATTGAAATTCCCTCAGATCAGCATTCATTAGGTGATTTTGAGTTACAATCGTTCTTTCTTCTCAGTCACAAATAACTCACATTTACTTTTCTGATACAACGTATTTTTATGTACATCTAGTTGTTTGTATGAAGCATAGTATGTCTATGGGCTTTATGATTTTATATATTCTTTTGGCTGTTGTTGTTTTATTCTTTTTGTAAGGAATACTCAATAAATTGTATTTCCTTAAAGTTCTCAACACTAAGCTTTATCCAACCGTAAAGGGATTTAGGGCCAATATCTTTGCTAATTAATATGTATTTCATATTCTGAAGATTCCAATTTCCTCTTACAATATTATGGTTAGAATATGGCGGACCTATATTAGAAGAAGAATTATTTAAATAGGATAAGATTAATTCAGAATTCAACCAAGATTCATTACAATTATAACTATCACCCGAAGAATATACTTTCGGATACTCGAATATATTTATTGATTGAATAGAGTCATTCTCAGTTAAACAACTGTAACTATAAAAGTTGTTGTAGGTAGTAGTGCTGTTAAGAGAAAAATTATAACATTGATAAGTGGTGTCAATCATCTCCGTTGTTGATACTAGAAAAGATGTGTTCAGGACAATTAAAAATGATCCTCGTTGGTTTACGCCACCTGACGATACATTATGCTCACTAACTAATTTGAAATCATTTATTCCATCATTATCTATATCTAATTCAAATTCATTTACACTGAGAGCAGGAGCTATAATTTCAACTGCGGAATCTAAAGTGAAGGTATTCATAGAATCGTTATCTACACCGATTACAAAGCTTGAATCTTTTTCTTTTGAGCAACTAGCAAATGTCACTATGATAAGTAATAATGGAAAATAGTTTTTCATGTTTTTTATTTCAGCCAATGTTCTGCTTATGGAGAGTATCTCAATAGGTGATCCCTAGATAACTTGTTAGCGACAGTCTTTATTTTTTTTCTTCTCGTAAAATTTTCTCCATTTTACGTCCTTTTGCCAATTCATCAATTAGTTTTTCCATACGTCTGCATTGTTTATACACTACAAACTTATCTTCTATTTCTTCAATTCGATAACCACAAACTACTCCATTAATCAAGTGTTTATTGGGATGGATTTTGGCTTTTTCAAAAAACGTTCTAAAAGTTACTTTCTCTTCAATAAGTGTTTGTAGTTTATCTTCATCAAAACCAGTGAACCACTCTATTACTTGATGGAACTCTTTTCTTGTTCTACCATGCTTTTCCAATCTATTCCAATAAAGAGGATAAATGGATGCAAAGATCATATTAGCAACTTTTTCATTTTTTTCAGCTGTAACTTTCATTTTTTGTGATTTTAAATTTAAGTTAAATTTAAAAGTATGTCTCGTCTCTCTGAGGCACCGACATATATGACAACAATAC
>CAJXOV010000033.1 GCA_913057815.1 uncultured Flavobacteriales bacterium | reverse complement strand
GTTTGACTTACAGTTGAAGAATTAGAACACTCATCCGTAAATGTCCATGTTCTAGTTACTACGAAACTGTTAGGACAATCTCCTGGCGTTACTACATCTGTAGGTACTCCTGTTATTGTTCCGCTGCAGTTATCAGTAGCAGTTAATTCTAGAGCTGCAGGTACGTCATCTGCACATTGTACAGCTACTGGTGCTGGTGCTACTGGAGCAGTTGGCGATTCTGTATCTTCTACAGTTATGGTTTGACTTACAGTTGAAGAATTAGAACACTCATCCGTAAATGTCCATGTTCTAGTTACTTCGAAACTGTTAGGGCAATCTCCTGGCGTTACTACATCTGTAGGTACTCCTGTTATTGTTCCACTGCAGTTATCAGTAGCTGTTAACTCAGCTGCTGCTGGCACATCATCTGCACATTGTACTGCTAATGGTGCTGGTGATTCCGGTGCCATTGGTGCATCTGTATCCTCTACTGTGATTGTTTGACTCACAGATGAAGAATTAGAACACTCATCCGTAAATGTCCATGTTCTAGTTACTACAAAACTGTTAGGGCAATCTCCTGGTGTTATTACGTCAGTAGGCACTCCTGTTATTGTTCCACTACAATTATCTATTGCTGTTAATTCTAAAGCAGCAGGTACATCATCTGCACATTGTACAGCTACAGGTGCTGGTGCTGCTGGTGCAGTTGGCACTTCTGTATCTTCTACAGTTATTGTTTGACTGCATGTAGATTCTCCTCCACAGGCATCAATAGCTGTCCATGTTCTAGTAATAGTAACTATACAGTTATCACCTTCCATAGATTCTTCCATGTCAATGCTTACTATCTCTAAATTACAACCATGAGTAACTGGTGGATTTACAGCCACAGGTACATTTGCAACGCAATCGTAAGAAGCATCAATAGGACACTCTATCATTGGACCATTGTTATTTGTTAATTCAATGATTTGAATAGCTTCTGTAGAATTTCCACAATCATCAGTAGCAGTATAAGTTCTTTGGTAAGAACCTAAACAACCTGGAGAAAATTGAATATCTACATAAGTTATAGTAACTTCACCACAGTTATCCGTAGCAGTTATTCCTAATTCTTCAGTAGATAACTCGCCACATTCTCCTATTACATATATTTGAAAAGGATCGAATACAGGAGGTGTATTATCTTGAGCATTATAAGTTACTACACAAGTTTCGGTAGACTGCCCGTCAGTAACAGTGTAGGTTCTAACTACTGAAGCTGGAACAGAACATCCGTTTCCACTTCCTGAATCTGACCATGTTACCGTTACTTCTCCACATGAATCTATTATTTCTATATCACTAGAACTAGCAGATGGTATTTCAGTGGCACATTCATAAGTAAATTCAGCTACAGGGCAAGAGAATAATAACTCACAGTATTCACAAGAATTATCTGAACAGCCTGCATTTGAATCATAATTTAAAGCATCTGAATCTGTACATCCTGCGTAAGCATCGCCTCCACAGTTTCCACATTCATCTGCTACTTCTTCTACAGTAATAGTTTGATCACATGAAGATGAATTTCCACAAGCATCTGTAGCTGTCCAAGTTCTAACAAGTGTAATATTACATCCTTCTGTAGTTTCTACATCAGTAAAAGTAAGCTCAACCACATCACAATCATCTGTTACCACAGGTCCTGGAGTCACATAAGCGTCTTCATCAAAACTACCTTCTTCAGAAATTTCCTCTCCTAGAGAGTTTTTCACAGAATAGTTATCTAAACCAAAGTCATTTCCTCCAGCTACAGTGTTTTCATTCACCACGCAGAAGTCTACAGAACCAGTAACATCAGCTACCCAAACTCCAGTAAACTCACTCCATTGACAAGCAGCAAAATTAGCTGTCTGAGTACCACTTATATCTACTCCATTAGCAGTAAACTTTAATACAGCTGGATTTCCTTGCAACAATGAAGCTACTTGAACGCTCATAGAGTATGTTTCGCCAGCTATTACCTCCAAATTTTGACATAGAACTGGAACCCCAGCTTCACTTGCTCCATTGAACATGAAGTATGAACCTGCATCGTCTCCATCTGAATCTGCACAATCGGTAAATAGCACATGCCATTCAGTTGGATTATTTGTAAGGACATAAGTTCCTTCTGTCATAATATTACCTCCTAAACCTCCATTGAATAGAACATTGTCCTCTGTGGTTAGAGTATAATTTGAAAAGAATGGAGAATCTTCTTCCATTACTTCTTCTTCATTGTCATTACCTCCATTAATACTAGCAGAAGTATCAAAAGCTAAATTAGTGTACTGCTCTGATGTCAACATAAGATCATCCGCACAAGTGATTACTGGAGCAGTTACATCTCCAGGACACTCTGTACATTCAGGCTCAAATTCACAAGAATTATCTGAACAACCCGCATTAGGGTCAAAGTTCAAGGCTTCTGAATCTGTACAACCTGCGTACTCATCACCTCCACAATTACCACATTCATCTGCTAATTCTTCTAGAGTAATAGTTTGATCACATGAAGATGAATTCCCACAAGCGTCTGTAGCTATCCAAGTTCTAACAAGTGTAATATTACATCCATCTGTAGTTTCTACATCAGTAAAAGTAAGTTCAACCGCATCACAGTCATCTGTTACCATAGGTCCTGGCACTACAAATGCATCTTCATCAAAAGATCCGTTATTCGATAACTCTTCATCTGAAGAATTTCTTACAGAGAAATCATCTAAAGCAAAGTCATTTCCAGCACCGATTGTATTTTGGTTAATGATGCAGAATTCTACTTCAGCATCACCAATTGCAGTATAAGTAGCTGTGAATTCTTGCCAATCACATGCAGTCAAAGTAGCATTAAAAATGTTGCCTATAGGCGAACCATCAGCAAAAAGCTGGAATTCAGCTGGATTATCAGGATTGATTGTAGCTACTTGGATACCGAAAGTATATGTTTCTCCAGCAGTTACTGATATAGATTGACAATAAACTTCTGTTCCTGCCTCACTATCTCCATTGAAAGCAATGTACTGACCATCAGGATTACCATCAGAATCATCACAATTTTGAAAGAAGAAATGGTACTCACTAGCATCACTAGTAATTATGTAGTTTCCTGGTCCGTAATTTGGCTGAAAATCTGCTGGTGGAACTGATGTATCTACTGGCGTATATTCAGTAGTAAACCCAAGCTCATTCACCTCTTCTCCTCCGTTACCTGTTCCTCCATTTATACTTGCAGAAGTGTCAAACTGAACGTTAGCATATTCTTCAGAAGTTAAGACTAAATCATCAGCACAAGTGATTACTGGAGCAGTAATATCTCCAGGACACTCTGTGCATTCAGGCTCATATTCACATGAGTTATCATCACAGTTAGCGTTCGGATTAAAATTTAAAGCGTCTGTATCTCTACATCCGTTTACAGTCTCATCCAGAATTTCCACGCTAGTGCTAGACTCGCATCCATTAGCATCAATCACGGAAATAGTAAATACACCCGCTGGAAGCCCAGAAACCTCAGACGAGGACTCCATCAAGCCTACTAATCCTCCTCCGTTTACATCTTCTGGTCTGATGTACTGAACATTAAAAGGTGCTGTACCATTTATGATTTCAAAACTGAAAGAACCTGCTAAATCACAAAGTACATTAAAACCAGGTTGAGCAGAAACAGACATATTACAAGAATTTCCACAGTTAGAGTCTATTATTGTAATTAAATGCGAGCATTCCACTCTTCCTATCTCGTCTCCACAATCAATTCCAAATTCTTCGCTTGACTGAAAAACAAAAAACGTTCTAGTGAATTGAGAAGTGCACTCGTCTATCTGTGTAATTTCAGAATCCGAAAAGTTAACATCTCCACAAGCATTGAAACCTATATAAAAGGCGCCACCCGTATTAGTTGTATCCAATGCAAATTCAAGAGATGGTGCATCCGGATAATCAAAAGGACATTCTAAGGATCCTAATTGGCCTTGAGCTAAAATAGGCACAGTCAATAAAAGCAACATAAAAAGCCGTTGGACTGGTTTAAGCACAAGGGTCATTCCTTTGGCTTCTAATGTAAAATGTTTCATAAATAAAATGTTTGGTTAAAATTGTTTGTTTCTATTGTTAAGATAAAGTCTGATAAATTATAGATAAAACGCATCCTCATCTAGACCAACTCCACCTTCGTGAATATGAGCGCGAAAAAACAAACACCATTCGTTAAAAAATAATTTCTGGGATAAACAGCAAACTTCTGGGATAAATAACATCGCCTAATTAGAATTTGGAGAAGATGAAACATAACTTTGACCTGTCTAACTGTAAATCTTAATAAATCACATACTTTACTATCTTAAATGATGGTAATTGAAGCTAAATTTGTAACATGAGAAGTCTATTACTTATTATTTCTATATGTATTTCTCTTAGCGGATTTAGTCAAAACCCGTGGATAGAAGAGCAAATTTCTATCTCTACAGATTATTTAAATAATAACCAATTTCAAGAAGGCGTTGAGTATTTAGATTCAATCTTAGCCTTAGGGAATTTTGATATAGCATCTGAATTAGAACTTGAGTATCAACGAGCTCGATTATTCGAAAGAGATTGGAAACTTGAAGAGTCTACAGAAATCTTACTAAGCCTAATAGAGCGTTGCAAAAAAAATGAGTTATATGCAATTCAATCTGCATCACATACTCTTTTGGCCCTAATTCATGAAAAAGTACAAGATTTAGATGCTTGCCGCACCCAGTTAAATCTTTCTGAGAAGCTAAATAATCAACATGACTTAGAACATTTGAAAGCGTTATTCTTCGTGAGAAAGTCATCTTATTTTAGATTTTTGAACAAAACTGATTCTGTGATTTATTGTGCTAAAGAAGGATTAGTGTATGCTTCAAAGTTTGATGATATTCAAAACATTAATGATGCCTATTTGTTGTTAGGGTCTGCATTTTCGAAAATCAATCCTCGACAAGCTATAGAATACTACAAAATTTCTAGTAGTAATTTTTTAAATCTTGATGATGGTGTTTCAGCGGCATATATGTTAGCCAACATAAGTAAAATTTACATAGAGCTCAATGATGTCTATAAAGCTAAGGTATACATAGACTCATCTTTCTATTATTTAAATCAAATAGATCAACCGATACAGTCTAATTTTTATAAATTAAAAGCTATCGCTTATAGGCAGAATAATGATTTTAAGTCAGCATTAGATTTCTACGAGACATATGTGTCTACCAGAATTGAAGAAGCAGAAAAATCCCAAAAAGAAAAGATTAAGGATTTAACTGAGAAGTACGAAAATCAAAAGAATACACAAATCATTGCGGAGCAAAAAGAAACTAACGAAAATCAGAGAAAAGTACTTTTAGCTGCTTCCATACTTGGATCATTATTATTGGCCAGTTTAGTATTACTTCTAGTTTCCAGAAAAAAAGTAAAATTAAGAGAATCGTTGATTCAAAATCAAGCAGAAGAATTAGAATCCAATCTAAAGGATAAAGAAATTCTTATGAAGGAAGTTCAGCATAGGGTAAAGAATAATTTACAAACAATGATAGGCCTACTTGGTCTTCAAAGAGGAGCTCAACATTCTAAATCTACAGATGAGATTCTTCTTGAATGTCAGAATAGAATTCAATCTATGGCTATTCTACATGAGAGACTTTTTGACACTGACGATGATTATTTCCTAGATGCTCATTCTTATTTCCAAGAGATTTTCGAATTAATGAAGTCTTCCTATAATTTACCTGATCAAAAAATCACAGAAAAAATTGATATTCAAGAAGAGGGTGTGAATTCTAAAAACGCCATTCCTATAGGATTAATAATGGTAGAACTATTAAGCAATACTTATAAGCATGCTTTCAAAGACAAAAAAGAAGGAACTGTAAGCCTAAGCCTAGTAGGAATTGAAAATGGTAAATACAAAACAGAATTAACCTATTCAGACAATGGAGATTGTCCTTCTATTGAAAAACTTAAAAATTCCAATGGTTTAGGAATGGAAATCATCAATGGTTTAGTAAAGCAACTAAAAGGAAAAGTCGAATTGAAAAATCAAAATGGACTAACGATTAAAATGTACTTTTAAATAATTGATAGAAGAAACTGCATTAACCGTACAATGAAAGAGAACAGAACAATATTGATCGTGGAAGATCAATTTATTAACCGACATCACATTAAAACCACTTTACTTAGCTTAGGGTTTGAGAGTATCTTAGAAGCTGGAGATAGTGCCGAAGCCATAAATCATTTGAATTCAGGCGGGATAGATTTAGCCATCCTCGACATCAACCTTGAAGAAGAAGATAGAGATGGGATATGGATCGCCAATCAGATTAACAAAGAATTTAATATTCCTTTTATTTTTCTTACAGCATATTATACACCAGAAGTAAGAAATAGAGCTATTCAAGCTATGCCTGATGCTTACTTAATTAAGCCATTTAACTCGTCAGAATTAATCGCAAGTTTGGAACTGGCATTTTATAAGCACGACTTAAAAAATTCTAGTGTAAAAAACACTTTAGAAGAGCTTACAATCAAAGATGAGAACAAGTATGTTCAGATTAATTTGAATGAAATACTATTCGTAGAATCAATTGGGAATTATGTCAACATTCGCACTAGAATAAAAAAGCACAGATACAGATCTACTATTAAAAACCTATTGCTCCAACTCCCTGCAAATCAATTTCTACAGACACACCGAGGTTTTGTGGTAAACAACAATGAAATTAAAGAATCGAACAGTTCCTTCGTAATAGTAGGAGAAACCAAAATTCCAATCTCTCGAAAGTATGCACATCAATTCTCTCTTAAGAAATAGTCAATTCTGACCATAATTTTTGGGATAAATAACCAAATATCGGGATGGATGTCAACACATTTACTTCTTTTCAGACCAACTGAATATTAGATTTGTAGAGAGGATTTTTTAATCATAAGTACATCAACTTATAAGGTTAAACTATCGTTTTTCACTATTCAAATCGCTCAAATTGGAAAAACCCAAAAACATACTTATTGTTGATGATCAACAATTTAATAATAACCGGGTAATATCTTTGTTAAAATTACATGGATTTAAAAAAATCTATGAAATTTCAAGCGCTCAAGAAGCTCTAGACTTGATTAAAAAAGAACAATTAGACATCGTTATTATTGATATTGACCTTAAAGAAAAAGGAAGAGACGGCATTTGGTTGGCTAAACAAATAAATATAGAGCAGTCTGTTCCATTTATTTTTCTTACTTCTAATCTCGCTAAAGATATTCGTAAAAAGGCCATAGAGACTTTACCATTTGCATATTTAATCAAGCCTTTCAACCCTAATGAACTTCTAGCCAACATAGATTTGGCACTGCACAAATTCAGTCAATCCAAAAATAGAAAAGAAAAACTCTCTGGATTTAATCTATTGAAAGATGGTGAAAATGACATTTTGAAAATTAGTTCTGATGAAATATTGTACCTGGAGTCAATAGGGAATCACGTTTTAATCCACACCAAGAATGTGGCATACCCCTTGAACACATCTGTTAAAGACCTATTACTTAATCTTCCAGATTCTAAGTTTATACAAACTCATGAAGGATATATAGTCAACTCAAGCGAAATTTCTAAATTCAACGATTCACATGTGATTATTCATAACAGTGAGATACCTGTATCAGAAGAATATTTAGACCAACTAGACGATCTTTAATTCACTCACACTCCGTTCCAAACGCTCCTAAAAACCCTCCTAAATCTGAAACGTTTACATTCCCATCTCCTGTGAAATCTCCTGGGCATTCTGCATTTACGCAAAGGGGATCAGAAATAAATTGGCCAAATGCTTCATCCCAGATGACGCATTCTCCGGTAAAATCACTCGGATAAATACATGAACCATCATTTCCATTGGCTTCTGGTTCAAAATTTAAAGCTACGGTGTCAGTACAACCTGCGATTACATCTATACAATCCAACCCCGCATCTGTAATAGTCCAGCCAAAATCATTTATGAGAGTGTTTCTGCCAGGCTCACCTAAACAGTAGTTTTTTCCGTAAGCTCCTAAACTTACATTTAGTTGTAAACTTTGTTGAGACCAAGCGGTTAGGATGTTATCATAATTAGCAGTGCTTAAGGCGGATCCAGGAAACATATCGTACATTGAAATCACATTGCCTACTTGCCAAAGCGATAAATCTTGATTAAACTCCGATGCATAATTGAACATTCCCGCAATGATCTGCGCATTAGAGACATTCCAAGAGCTCAAGTTTCCATTAAAATTGGATGAAGCAAACATCTCAATAAAATCTGTCACATTTGAAACATCCCAATTAGATATATCTCCTACAAAACCATCAAAATTACTCAAACGAAACATTGATGACATATCCTGTACATTGCTCACATCCCAATTACTAATATCTCCCCCTGAACACGAAGATTCAAAAAGACTTCTCATGTTAGTAATAGTAGAAACATCCCAATTCCAATTTCCATCAGTAGCTCCACAATAACCTTCAAAGGCATGGGATATGTCTGAACATAGACTCAAATCTGGAATATCAGAAGCTATCATATTGAACCCAGGGTTCACGTTAGCAAACGAATTATTAAAATCCAACCATTGCTGAGAACCCCACTGATTGATAGCCATAAAGCCATTTTGATAGGAAAATACTGCATGAGGAAATTCCCCAAGAATTCTAACCGTATAAATTCCTTCAACTCCATAATCATGAGTTAAATTTGAGGTTGAACCATTGGAAAAACTACCATCTCCCCAGCTCACATGGAAATTATAGTTATAAGCTAAAGATGTTACGATTTCTATAAGGCACGCCCCGCACTGATCGAGGTTAGTATCGTATGTGAAAATAAATGGTTCTGAAGGGTATGCGCATGAAAAATACTCGCAGCTGTCATCGTCAATCAGAGCCATAGAATTATAGTTACAGGCATCTAAAGAAGTACACCCTGAAATTATACCTGAACAGTCTAAACCAGCGTCTGTGATGGTCCAATTGTAATCGTCTATCAAAGTTTGACGTGCACCTTCACCTAAACAATAAGTAGCGTAACCACCAAAATCAACATTTGGATGGAGGTTCGAACCTTGGCTTGCCCACCCATTTAAAATGGCATCATAATTTGATCTAGAAAGATCGCTATCTGTAAACATATCATCCATACTAAGAGCATTTCCTATATCCCAACTAGATAAATCCTGATTGAAACTTGAAGCTCCGTCAAACATGAAATCGAAAGTTTCAACAGTACTAACATTCCAAATGGAAATATTTTGATTAAATCCTGTATTAAATAAAAACATATGAGACATACTTACAGCTGAGGATGTATTCCAAATTGATATGTCTTCATTATAAGAATTAGCTGATTCAAACATGAGATCAAAATCTTGGATAGTTGATACATCCCAGTTGGACAAACCTGAAGTTAAGTTCTGACAATTGGCAAAGCATGCAAACAACGAAGTAACATTACTCAAGTTAGGTTCATCTATAGCCAAAACCTCTAGATTCTCACAACTCATAAATGCAGAATCAAACGAAGTCCATGCTGCAGTTCCCCATTGATCAATGCTTAATAAATTTAGAGGATCACTTTGAAATGAATCAAAGTTACTTAAATCTCCAAAAGCAGTTACAGTATATATACCAGGAGCACTGTAAATATGAATTCCTGAGGAAGTGGTTTGCGCTCCATCTCCCCAATCAATTATCATATTATTTCCAATAAGACCGAACTGTATTTCGTCATTTCCAGTATTTGTAGAGCCAAGGGAAGTATCCCATGTAGTAATGAAAGCCGAAGATTGATCTAAACAGGAAGTGTAATCACATAATCCGTCATTACAAGCTGCAGTAGAATTATAGTTACAGGAATTTTCATCTAAACAACCAATGGTGCCTGCGCCTCCACATACTCCACATTCATCTGTAAAATACAGACATGAACCATCATCATTAGTAGCCTCAGAGAGAAAGTTACAAGCCGAAGTATCTGTACATCCAGGATTCTGACATACGTCTCCTATTCCGTTTCCATCTAAATCTGTCTGGTCAGAATTAACTATTTGAAAACAATTATCACATGTATCTCCTATTCCGTCATTATCTGTATCTATTTGAAGAGGATTATTTACTGAAATACAATTATCTGCATCATCGCAGATTCCATCTCCATCTGCATCATTTAAAATAACCGTACCAGTTCCATCCGTTTCTCCTGAGCAGGTTTCACATTGTATCGTGTAAAGACATGAATTATCATCACAAAGAGCTGTACTGTTATAGTTACAAGCAAAGGAATCTGTGCAGCCAGAGTCATTTTCCCATACCAATATTCCCTCAGATTTAAGTTCGTATACTTCTAATTCTGCTACAACCCAACTCTGATAAGAGCCTCCATAATGCGAAACATTATTGACAACACCAGACGTGCCTCCGTAGGAATGTTCTTGTGTGTAACCTCCAGATAGATTCGAGTTCACATAAAGATCATGTCCACCGCCAAACGTAGGCCCGTATTGCCCCTCATTATAAGTACTGTACCAAGTACCACTGTACTCATTATGCGCAGATACAATTTGATTATTTACCGAAAACATGAAATTATTAAATAAGTTATATTCATAGTAACCTGAAACTCCTCCACTTCATGTGCCCTCATTATACCCTCCAAAGACAAATCCATCTACTGTTTTAATAATGGTAACTGTGTTTGGAATTCCGTCACACTGTGCATGAAAATCCTGTGAAGTGGAACCATCCTGAGTTTTTCTAAAAAGTAGCTCTGCTTTATAATTTTGAAATTGGGTAGGAACATACTGTCTAAGCCACGCATCTCCTTCGGCAGAAAGAGTTAGCGAAGAATCAAATAATGTCCACTGGCCCAATACGCAGCCTGTCTCTTATACACATCTCCGAGCCCACGAGACCTCTCTACATCTCGT
>CAJXOV010000032.1 GCA_913057815.1 uncultured Flavobacteriales bacterium | reverse complement strand
TTTAGATCAGATTGAAGGTTTGGCCAATGATTTGGATATTAATGCCAATATTGACCCTACTATTCTGAAGCGATTTAATGAAAACATTAATAATCCAGACTCGCTGAATATCCTAAATGCAGAGTTTTATAAGAATGCCGAACGTTACTTAAAGGATAATCTTCAAAATGAAGTAGCAGCTTTAATTTTAACTGGTGGTTGGATTGAGTCTCTACATTTTGCAACGCAAAACTCGGAAAATAAATTTCTAAGAACGCGGGTTGGAGAACAGAAAAATACAGTAGGTAATATTGTAAATATCATGTCTTCTTTTGAAGATGATTTAGGAAAAAACATTTCTAAAGAACTTAGAGGGTTAGAGGCTGCGTTTAACGAATTAAATACTTCTTATACGTACGAAGAGCCTATTACTGATAAAGATGCTAAAAAGACTTATCTAAAGGGAAAGTCAAAAGTAGATGTGTCGGATCAACAGCTAGAAAGTATTAAAGCTGCTGTTTCGAGAATTAGAGATTTAATCATATCATAAATACAAGGAAAAATGACAATCAAGAATATAATAATAACGTTAGGCTTCCTTGGATTCATTATGAGTTCTTATGCGCAATGCGATACTGAAGCTAAATTATGCGATCGATATTTTGATAAAACATTTATTTCAGACGGACAGGAGTATAGAGCGCTTTTACACAGTGATCAAGAAGCTGAATTTAAAGCTACACTTTTCGGAGGAAATGAATACAGAATGGTATCATGCAGTGGAGAAGTAGCTGGAGAGCTAATATTCACACTGAATGATAAAGAAGGAAATGAGCTATTTAATAGCGGTGATTATGGAAATGCACCTTACTGGGACTTTAATGTAGAAAACACTACTGAAGTTACTATAAATGCCAAGCTTGATCAGAATAAAAAGAGTTCTGGTTGTGCGGTAGTACTGATTGGATTTAAACAATAAGAACCAAACGACATATTTGTTGGATGCGGGCTTCGGCCCGCATTTTTTTTGTCTAAATTTTTAAGTTGAGATAACTGAAGGGTCAGTTTCTTTTCATGTTAAAAAAAACGGAGAGAAAAGTAACCTCAGGGCATAAGCATCGTATTACATCATATAGGATTTTGTCCTAACACTACTATAATTTAAAGAATGAGTACAGGAGTTCTTCAAGCATTAATGCAATTATTTGCTATCATAGCCAAAAGTGGCGATGATGATGGCATGCAGAATAATGGCCGAGATGTTATAGCTATCTTCTTAAGACAGCAGCTAAATAGAGATTTAGTGAAGAAGTTTCTTACTGCTTATGATGAGTTCATATCTATCCAGCAGGCCAAAAGCCGATCTAAAAACGGGAGGAAAAAAAGAACCAGTCTTAATTCAGTTAAAATCTTAAAAATTTGTACTCAGATTAATGAGGAACTAGCTCAAAAGGAAAAAATATTTGTTCTATTGAGATTGTTAGAATTCACTAAGGAATCTCATGATGAACTTCTGATAGCTGAGTTTATCGAAACTGTTAGTGATACCTTTAATATTCAACGTGAAATTTTTGACGATTTAAAAGCTCTAGTTAGTTCGAAGAGTGATGAAGTAATAGATAATGAAAATTTTATTTATGCGTGTGGAGAAGAAACATGGAACTATTCTCATGCTAAAATCATTAAAAAAACTGGACTAAACGGACAGCTAGTATTTTATAGAATAGAGGACCAGAACATGTTCCTTTTAAAAGAATTTGGATCTGATGACTTGACTTTGAATGGTCAGGTTTTAACTAGTTCTAATATTCATGTTTTTAATCAAGGAGCCAGCATTAGAAGTCCGAAGATTAGTCCTGTTTATTACAGCGATGTTATAGGGAAAAGTATAGAAGGTGAAGCTTCGCATAACATTGACTTCAAGGCTGAGAATATTAGCTATTACTTTAAAGGTAATAAACAAGCATTACACCAGCTGAATCTGGTAGAAAGATCAGGAAATCTTATAGGTATAATGGGAGGAAGTGGATCAGGTAAATCTACTCTACTTAATGTCCTAAATGGAAACTATAAGCCAACTTTCGGGAGTGTGAAAATTAATGGAATAGACATCCATAATCGCCCTAAAGAAATAGAAGGAGTAATAGGACATATAGCTCAGGATGATTTACTGATAGAGGAGTTAACTGTATATGAAAATTTATATTTCAATGCAGAATTATGCTTTAAAGATGATACTCCTGATCAAATTGAAAAAAGAACATTAGATACGCTTAATTCTTTAGGTCTTTACGAGGCTAGAGATTTGAAAGTGGGAACACCGTTAGATAAGACTATCTCAGGTGGTCAAAGAAAAAGATTAAATATAGCTTTAGAGCTAATTAGAGAACCATCTGTTCTCTTCGTAGATGAGCCTACTTCAGGACTATCTAGTAGAGATTCAGAAAATATTATGGATTTACTAAAGGAGCTTACTCTCAAAGGGAAGCTTGTTTTTGTGGTAATTCACCAGCCTTCATCGGCCATTTTTAAAATGTTCGATAAACTGTTCTTATTAGATCAGGGAGGATACCCAATCTATTACGGTAATCCAGTAGAGAGTATAATTTACTTCAAGAGATTAGTGAATCACGCTAATTTGGAAGAAAGTGAATGTAATCGGTGTGGAAATGTTAATCCTGAACAGATATTTAACATTATAGAATCTAAGGTAGTAGATGAATATGGAATGCTCACCGAGCATAGAAAAATCTCACCTAAAGAATGGAATAATTTCTTTAACGTTATTATCGGAAATCATATATCTAAAGAGTCTGTGTTGCACACTGCTCCAGAGAGTTCTTTTAAAATTCCATCTTTATGGAAGCAGTTTAAAGTCTTTTTAAAGCGTGATGTATTGAGTAAATTAGCCAATACGCAGTATATAATGGTGAATTTCTTGGAAGCACCAGCTTTGGCTTTAGTACTGTCCTTTTTTATCAAGTTTTTTCAGCCTACAGAATCCGAACAAGCTTCATACATATTTAGGGAAAGTGAAAATTTACCACAGTTCCTATTTATATCTGTAATAGTTTCTCTATTCCTAGGGTTAACAGTAAGTGCCGAGGAGATTATAAGAGATCAGAAAATCCTAAAAAGAGAAAAATTCTTAAACCTAAGTAGAGGAAGTTACCTCATAAGTAAGATAGGTATCATGTTCTTTATAAGCGCAGTTCAAGCATTGACTTATGTATTAGTAGGTAATGTAGTTCTAGAAATTAAAGGGATGTGGTTGGAATATTGGATGGTTCTGTTTAGTACATCTTGCTTTGCAAATCTGTTAGGACTGAATATCTCTGCCAGCTTTAATTCGGCAAAAGTGATTTACATTATTATTCCTATACTGATTATTCCGCAGCTTTTATTTAGTGGTGTGATTGTGAAGTTTGATAAGCTTTATCCATTGTTTTCTTCACAGAGTGAAGTTCCATTGATAGGGAATGTGATGGCTAGTAGGTGGGCATACGAGGCTCTGGCAGTACATCAATTTACAGACAATAAATTTTCAAAGGAATTTTATGAATTTGAAAAGGACAAAAAGTATTATATCTGGAAAAAAGATTATTGGTTGAAAGAGCTGACTAATAAGGTGAACAAATGCCAAAAAAATCATTTAGAGTTTAATAATTATGATAAGACTTCTTATGAGCTCGAAGTAATTATGAATGAGTTAGAAAAAGAGAAAGCATTGGTTCCAGGTCTTTCTATAATGACTCAAGGAATAGATTCTAAAGAAGTTACTCCTGAAAAACTAATAGAGGTAGAAACTACTTTAAGAGATTTAAAAGACTTTTACCTTAGAAAGTACTCAGCAGCCAACGTTAAGAAAGAAAATCGACTGGCAGAGCTAATGAGTGCTCCAGGAGGAAAAGAAGCCTATTTAGACTTGAGAGATGAATATAGTAATCTTAGTTTAGAGGATTTTGTCACCAATCGAAATGATCTAAATCCTATTGTAGAATATAATCACGAGTTGATTCAAAAATCAAATCCAATTTATTTAACTCCTTTAAATGGGTTTTTTGATGCGCATTTTTACTCTCCAACAAAGAACTTTTTTGGAATACAGGTTGGAACTTTCATTGCCAATACTCTAGTAATATGGCTAATGATACTATTTTTGAGTGTTTTACTCTTCTTTGATGGGTTAAGAAAAGTATTAGAATTTAGTTCTGAAAAATCAGCAGAATTAAGAATGAGATTGTTGAGAGTAATTAAAAATTAAATCTCTTCTACTTCAATCATTTTAAATGGAATATCTATGATAGCATCATAGTCTTCTCCAGCTTCTAACATGTCTTCATCATCTTCCTCATAATACCAGTTTATAGTTACTGGATTACTTATACGTTCAAGTTTCTTGAATACGTCTAATAGACACTTACTACTACTAGTGTTGAAGTATTCTAATTGTACATTCAGAATTGTATCAGATCCTGCATTAGCAGAATAATTCTCTATCCAATCAATAAGCGGCTTGTAAAATTCTATAGAGTTTTCAGGAATTGACCTTCCTTTTAGGAGCAATTCACCATTCTCAGAGTTAAATTCTACAGTAGGTGTTTTAGGGGTACCCTCTAATTTAATACTTTCCATTATTGGTTGATTTTTACATTTAAACTAAAGAATGAGTAGCTATCATTGAAAGGGATGAATCCATATTCTAATGGTTCACCAGATTTTCGGCCTATATCAATTAGGCCTAATCCTGCTCCTCCAGCTTCACTAAATTTTCCTTCAGTTAGTACGGTTTTATATAGTTGTTTTAATTCTTTTTTGTCTAAAGAATTGATCTCTTCTAATTTTGATTTAAAGCTATCCACTTTAACATCGTCAATGAGGTTTCCTGTTACTATTGAGTAACCCTCAATGTTTTTGGCTATCATAACCACTACGGCCATGTCTTCATCATTTTTCTCGTTGAATTCTGCGTTATGATGATATAAATTCTGAAGACACTCTACCAAGATATTGAATACTTTCTTTTTGATTTTAGTAGACTCACTTTTAAGTTCTAACTTTTTCTCAATAAGCTCTATAATAGCAGCTACTAGGTCATCATTAATAGCGCCTTTAAAGGAGAGGAGGACGTTATTCTTCTCCATATCTGAGTAGAAATCAAATATGTTAAATTCTTCTGACAATCGTTTTTTTATGTAAAACAAATCTATTTGCATTGAGGGCTTTGTAGTCTTTTGGACTAATTAGTTATAAACATGAAATTTTGGATTATCTAAAAATGGGAAAACGTCATACTTTTGCTTCATGGAAAGGAGTTTGGAGAAAGAAGAGTGGTTTGCAAGCTGGTTCGACACTGAGTGGTATCACATCCTCTATAAGGATAGAGATTTAAAGGAGGCTAAGCAGTTTATATCTAGGTTGGTAGAGGAATTAGCTTTGCCTATTTCTTCACGGTTATTAGATGCTGCATGCGGTGCAGGAAGACATTCGCTTCAACTGAATTCTTATGGTTATAAGGTGCATGGCTTTGATTTGAGTACTGAAAGTATAAACAAAGCTAAGGCATATGAAAATCCAAATTTGGAATTTTCAGTGGCTGATTTAAGGACTTTTTCAAGTAAAGACTCTTTTGATGCTATATTCAGTTTTTTCACAAGCTTCGGATACTTTGAGAATCACAGTGACAGCATTGATGTCCTTAATAGCTTCAGAAAGGTTCTAGCTCCAGGCGGAATAGTTCTTATTGATTTTATGAATTCGAGTAAAAACATAGCCAACCTTGTAAGTTCAGAAGTTAAATCTGTAGATGAAATAGATTTTAAAATAACAAGAGAAGTTCTGGATTCTAGAATAGTAAAATCCATAGAGTTTGAAGACAAAGGGAAGAAGCATTCATTTTATGAAAAAGTGAGTGCTTATACCTTAGAGGATTTTGAAAATATGCTGGATGAAGCGGGCTTGGCAATAAAGAAATTGTACGGATCTTATCTTTTAGATGATTTTTCTGAAGATTCAAGCTCAAGATTGATAATTTTGGCGGAGCAAAAATCATGACAGAAATACTCTTATTAATATTTATTCCATTATCAGCAGGAGCACTGGCTTATGTATTAGGGAATCTACCTTCTAACATTTTCAAACTAATTCTAGCTTTGAGCGGAGCTTTTGTTTTGGCTATGTGTTTTATGCACTTATTACCACATGTTTATCATGTTATATCAAAGGAGTATGTGAAAGGAGATCTTATTGTGGGAGCGGCTGTTCTTTCAGGATTTTTGATTCAAATAGGATTAGAGTGGCTAACTGGAGGAATCGAGCATGGGCATTCGCATGTCCACGAGGATCAGAAATTTCCAATCGGATTGTTAATTGGACTTTGCCTTCATGCTTTAATAGAAGGACTACCCTTACATGATCATGGTCACGAGCATAATCACTTGTTAGTTAGTGTCTTGGTGCATAAGTTTCCAGTAGCACTTATTTTAGTATTGGTATTCAAGAGCTATAAACTGAGTCATGTGAAAAGCTGGCTGTACCTATTGTTATTTACCTTAATGGCACCTTTAGGAATGTTCTTGAGTCAATTGTTTGAGAATTCAATGGAGGACATAGGTAATGTCATGATGCTAATCACTGGTAGTGTAATAGGAGTTCTTCTTCACATTTCTACTACTATTTTATTTGAGGCAGGAGAGAACCATAAATATAATGCTACTAAGCTAGCTATGATAGTACTAGGGTTTGTAATTGCATACTTTACAAGTATGTAATTTTCGTTAAACTGATGATTTTTATCGATAAACATTTGCTTTTTATCGATAAAAATCCTTATCTTTATAAAAGTTTACCTAACCTAAATACTTAATTCTATGAAGTCGTTCAAGAAAAAAATTAAAAATGAGAAGGTGGAGTTTCTTTTTATAAAGAAAAAAGCCAACAAGAAGGTTTTAATTTTCGCACACTATTTGAATTAATTCAATTCAAAACTGGAAACCACAATGGACTAAGTTACGTATATGATAAACTCGATTTGTAAAGTCGAAGCCTAATCATAAAAACTTAGCTACAGGTGAAAAATTGCAGTATAAAAATAAGTCTCAAAAAAATTGAAACTATAAGCAAGTTTAAGAAGAAGTATTGTTTCCCTTTGTTTTCTTATAGCTTGAATTAATGATAGATGTCAAAAATTTCGGATGAAATTCTCAAAGATGTTTCGAGATTTTCATTTTTAATATTTTCGGCCAACTCTATTTCCTTAAAATATCCGATTAGATTTTCAGTGGGCATGTTTCCAGTTAATTTATCTGTGGCCATAGGACAGCCGCCATACCCTTTAAGAGCTCCGTCAAACCTTACGCAACCGGCTTCATAAGCCGCTTTTACTTTTTCTTCCCAAGTATCAGGAGTTGTATGAAGATGAGCTCCAAAATGAACTCCATTAATTTCCCTTAATACTTCACTAAATAAATGTGTGATGTTGTCAGGCTGACTAACACCAATAGTGTCACTAAGGGCTATATGCTCTATTCCTAATTTTTCATGTAGTTTTTGAGACCATTCTATAGCAATATCTGGATGCCAAAGCTCTCCGTATGGATTTCCAAAAGCCATAGAGATATAAACCATTAATTTTTTATTCGATCCATCTGTTATTCTTTTGATTTCTTCAACAGCACTTAAAGAATCATCAATTGTTTTATTCGTGTTTCTTAGCTGAAACTCTTCGGATATACTGAAAGGAAACCCTAAATAATCAATTTCCTCAAAATTAGAAGCATCATCGGCACCTCTCTTATTAGCGACAATAGCTAGTAGTTCTGTAGAACTCTTTTCTAAATTCAGATTTGAGAGAACTTCTTGAGTGTCTTTTAATTGAGGTATAGCCTTAGGGCTTACAAAACTTCCAAAATCAAGTACATCGAAGCCTACATCCAGTAAAGAATTTAAGTACTCTATTTTTTTACTAGTGGGAATCCAGTCATGAATTCCCTGCATAGCATCTCTTGGACATTCTGTTATTTTAATTTTTTCCATTGAATATGAGCACTTAAGTATGTTATTAATTTGTACTAGAGTAAGAGATATCCTACATTAATCAAATCAATCTTCTCACAAAGATAATTGGAATGAAACAATACGTTTGTTCTAAATAAACCCTATTCTAATGAGGAATATACTTTTAATTGATCCTGTTTCTACTAGTTTAATGTTAACTAAGAGATATTTGGAAAATCAAGGTTACGAGGTTAATGCATGTTCAAGCGCGAGTTTAGCTCTAGATTTATTATTAAATCCAAAGTTTGATTTGATTATTTCTGAAATAGATATAGTAGGATTAGATGGGTTTGATCTTAGCCTTATCCTTAATAAGTACCAAATTAGTGTTCCTTTATTGTTCTTAACTACAAGGGATGATGAAGGAACTAGAACAGAAGCTCAATACTCAGGTGCTAAGGGATTATTAAGCAAACAAACGGAGTATTCATTGCTTCCGAGTAAAGTAAGAGAAATTCTACAAGAAAAGTCGTCTATGGCATCATAACCTTTCTTACTTAAATATCGTAAACATATCCTGAGAATTAGATTTCTCCAAAACCAATGGACTTAACTACAGGATATGGATATTATAAAATTTACTCAATTACCAAAAGACGAGAAGACAAACTACCTATGGGACTTCGGTGTCTGCTTGGGACAAAGACTTATAGGTGAACATGAAATCGTTTGTTTATTCGAGTTAGATGAGTTTTATGTAGAAGCTGTTTATTCTAGAGAAAATAACTGTGTGGATGATATAGCTCCTTTACTGGAACTGCCACATTGGGATGCTTATGTTGACCTTGTACTTTTAGAGTTACTAAATCACTAAACAGTATTGAAGGTCCATAATAACACTGCTTTCAGACTTTTTCAATAAGTATTTTTTTTTGGTGCTTCCATCAGATAAGTACTGAATATAATCTTCTTCGATTTCCCCGTAAGGGATTTCATCTAGCAGTACTATTGTTTTTTTTGATACTTTTTCAACCGGAGAGACATCTCTACCGAGACTAATTAGGTAGTCTTTAAATAAAATGTATTTCTCTTCCTTGTTGAACGAATTTGCTTCTTTAAATGAATCAGATAGATTTACATAGGTTATTTTTTTTATCCCTTTCCTATCCCAAAAATGACTGATATGAAACCTCTTTTTTTCTTGGTCATTCCATAATTCCTCAGAGCATATAAAGTAACATGTAGAACCCTCTATGATTGAAATTGCTCTTTCATTCTGTATAACATGAATGTTAAGTGAAGACTGATTTGACTGATCAAATTTTTCTTTGCATTGCAACGCGCATAGCAGTAGGACAAAACCCATATTCCATTTGAGCATATTGTATTGTTTCTTGGTTAATAATAGAACCAAAGAGCCAATTATAATGTAGAGGATAAAACACTCGAGTATAGTAATGTCTATTCCTTCAGTTTTAGCCATAGGCAGTGTCTCTACTAACCGAATTGAATGATTAAGGAACTTTACAGTAAAACTTAACAATTGGGCTAACCCTTCAGCAATATCCCATACAGTAGGAATGTATGATAAAGCCAGTACTATTAAAGTTAGGTATAAGATAAATGTAGCTAATGGTATTACAAAAAGATTGGAAAGTATGAAGTAGTTTGGGAATTGATGGAAATAAAGCAATGCTAAAGGGAATGTGCCTGCTTGGGCTGCTATAGAAACAGTGACAATTTGCCAAGATTTATCTAACAGGTAATTTTTTGGTGTCCAAAGGCGGTAGAGCCATGGTTGAATCAGTAAAATTCCTAGTACAGCAGAATAGGATAACTGAAACCCTACTTCCATGATTAAATTGGGCTTCAATAGAAGAAGACACAGTGCACTAGCCGCAATAGTGTTAAAGATATTAGAACTGTTCTTACTTATCCTTCCTACAGAAATGAATGAAAACATGGTGCAGGCCCTTAAAACAGAAGGTGAGCAGCCAGTTATAGCGGCATAGAACCAAAGTCCTGCTAGAATTAGGAATAGACTTAACCATTTTCCGGACTTGCTTTTCAAAAGTGGTTTTAGTAACCAGGCCAAAACGATATAGATTAATCCAACATGTAGCCCGCTAACGGCTAGTACATGAGTAGCTCCAGCTGCACCATAAGCATTATATAAATCCTCATCTAGGTGGTCTTTTTGTCCGAAGACTAATGCTGACACTACTCCATATACATCATCTTTTATTCCTAGCTTTTGAAGTCGAGATAAATTTGATGCCCTGACTTCACTGAAATAAGCTGGAAGGGAATTTTCGGTAATGTAGCTGACAGTTCTGAAGTCGTTTTTTGGCAGGTAAAATTGACAGGATATACCCAGACCTTTTAAATATTTCTGATAATCAAATTCAGCAGGGTTTTTGGGTGATGAAATAAGATTAGGTCTTCTTGTAGTTATGAGCTCATTGATTTTATCGTATTCGGGTGAATAGTCATCTTTTGGGATGTAAAGGAGTGTTCTCTCATGATGAGGTATTAATCGGCCATTTTTATAAATTCCCTTGATAGTTCCTGATGTCTTATAAGATTTTTCTTTTTCATAGAAACCACCATCAATTTCGATTAAAAATGAATCGATTTCTTCAATTTCGAATTGTGAAAGTGCTGATTCTTCGATGCTTTTAGAAAACACTTCTCCTCTATGAATTCCTAGAATTAGCATAGAAGTCAAGATCAAGAAAGAAACTAGGCTGTTTAGTGTTCTACTCTTTTTTAATCTGAAAATAAAAATCAGAGCACAAAAAATAGAAACCATTACAATCCAGAAGTAGGATTGAATCTCTATTTTTAATTCAAGCGCTAGAAATATTCCAAGAACAAATGGGAGAACGGCTCTTGAAAGAGGCATCTTCTTCCAAAAATTCATATATCTATAATTAGCTTAACTGCGTCAAATATAGCGAATGTGAATCGTTGTTGATGATTTATATGCTTGGTTTAGTGTTGATTCAAGTCTTATTTATCCTTTTGGGATAATTTAGAGCAGTTTGATTTTACCTTTTTTGTTTTTGGGGTTTAAAATTACTTAAGCACAGAAGGCTAGGAG
>CAJXOV010000031.1 GCA_913057815.1 uncultured Flavobacteriales bacterium | reverse complement strand
AGATGTAGAGAGGTCTCGTGGGCTCGGAGATGTGTATAAGAGACAGCCATCTCTATACTCCTGCATTAGCTGTCTAAAAGGCTCGTGCTTTGCTTCAAGTTTAGCATCCTCGAAATCTAATAGTTCTTGATCAACCCAAGCCTTATAAGAGTTTTTAATGTAAAGTTCTGGATTGTCGGTATTTGCTCTTCTTTTATTCTTTACCATATATTTATTGAAATCCGCTAATGGTATTTTAGTCTTTTCAATTGTTAAAGCTCTCTTCTTTAGCTTTTTTGGAAATTTCATTTCCCAATCCTTAGTGAAAAATGTAGTGTCTATGCTTTTGTAGATTGAGGCTAACGACTTCTCCTTAGGTTTTACAGAATATTCTAGCTTTAACTTGCTGATAAAAGATTCCTTCGTCTTCTCAGCTCTGGTGTCTTTGCCAACTTTAGTTTTGATTTCTGATTTTAAATCTTCAAAATCACCTATTACTTTTTCATCAATTTTTTGAACTATGTGCCAGCCATATTCAGTTTGAAAAGGTACAGAGACATCACCAGTCTCTTTAAGGTTGAAAGCTACATCTTCAAAAACTTTAACCATTTTTCTAGTCCCAAACCAGGGGAGTTTTCCTCCTTCTTTGGAAGTGTTAGAATCCTCAGAATACTTACGAGCTAAATCTCCAAATTCCTCTCCATTAGAGAATTTCTGATAGATTTCATTAATCTTTTCCTGCGCTCTCTGCTTAGTGTTTTCAGTAGATTGATTTCCAGCTTTAGTCATAATATGTGCTACTAAAACCTGTCCTCTAGCCGGCCTACTATCTTCTACTTTAAGAATATGATACCCATATCTAGTTCTTAATATTTCAGAAACATTTCCTACCTCAGTGTTATATGCAGCCTCTTCGAAAGCATACACCATTTGAAAAGCAGAAAAGAAACCTAAGTCTCCACCATTGTCTTTTACTGAAGGATCTTCTGAGCCACCTTGTCCTTTTGCTACAGTTTCAAAATCTTCACCATTCAATGTAATTCTATCTCTTAAAGCTTTGATCTTATTCCATGCCACTAATGTGTCAGTAGGTTCAGCATCAAGGTCAATTCGAATAAGAATGTGTTTTGCTTTTATCTCTGTTTTTTTTCTTTCGTACGCTTGGAAAGTAAGTGCATCTAACATGTCACCGTCAGTTAAATATGGACGAGCCAGTTGTTTTCTATACCCTTTTAACTCAGCTATAAATGATTTGTTAGTGTCTAGCTTAGCATCTTTGGCTGCTTTCACTTTTAATTTATAGTTTACAAAAAGATCTATGTACTCATCTAAGGATTCTTTAGTAGTAACAGTCTCGCTATTGTTTTTCCTGAAAATATATTCAAAATCACCTAGCGTTATGTCTTGGTTCTCTAGGGTCATGATAATTGACTCCTTATCTTGAGAAAACCCTAGTTGAGTTAAAAATAGCGATATAATTATGGTTATAATAATCCTTTTCATTAGTACGTATTACTTGTTATGCGGTCGCAAAATTACAACTCTTAATTCTATTTTAAACTGTAGTTAGGAGCTTCTCGGGTAATCGTAACGTCATGAGGATGACTTTCTTTTACTCCTGCACTAGTTATTCTTACAAATTGAGCCTTCTTTAAATCTTCCAAATTAGCAGCTCCACAGTAACCCATTCCAGCTCTAAGTCCTCCTATTATTTGATGCATTACTTCACCAACTCCGCCTTTGTATGGCACTCTACCTGAAATTCCTTCTGGCACAAGCTTTTTTATATCATCCTCAGTATCTTGGAAGTAACGGTCTTTTGAACCTTTTTGCATAGCTTCAACAGATCCCATCCCTCTATAAGATTTGAATTTTCTACCTTCATAAATTATAGTTTCACCAGGTGATTCTTCAACCCCAGCTAGCATGGATCCAACCATCACGGTGTCTCCTCCACCAGCTAAAGCTTTTACAATATCTCCGGTATATCTTATTCCTCCATCAGCTATAACAGGAATTCCTGTACCTTCTAATGCCTCAGATACTCCAAGAACAGCTGACAGTTGAGGAACTCCTACACCAGCTATTATTCTAGTCGTACATATAGAACCAGGTCCTATCCCTACTTTAACTGCATCTGCTCCAGCCGCTACTAAAGCTTTTGCCGCTTCAGGCGTTGCAATATTTCCTACAACCATATCTACTGGAGTGGTTATATTGTTTTTAAGGGTCTTTAACAAATCTATAACCCCTTTTGAATGCCCGTGAGCAGTATCTATAATAATAGCATCCACACCTGATTTAATAAGCGCTTCGGCTCTTTCTTGAGCATCACCTGTAACTCCGACAGCTGCTGCTACTCTTAGTCTTCCGTATGTGTCTTTACATGAGAAAGGATATTGCCTTAGCTTGATAATGTCTTTGTAAGTAACTAATCCGATAAGTTTGTTTTTATCGTCCGTAACTGGAAGCTTCTCAATTTTATGTTTTTGTAGAATAAGTTCAGCTTCTTTTAATGTAATATCAGAAGTAGCCTTGATGATATTTTCAGTAGTCATTACATTCCTAATAGCTTTGGTGAAATCCTTCTCAAATCTCAAATCTCTATTAGTAACTATTCCTACTAAATGGTGAGAATCATCTATAACAGGAATTCCTCCTATTCTGTTTTCAGCCATCAGGCGTAAAGCGTCAGCTACAGTAGAACCTTCCAGTGTTAGCGTCACAGGATCCATAATCATGCCACTCTCGCTCCTTTTTACTTTTCTTACTTCTTTTGCCTGCTCGGCTATACTCATGTTTTTATGGATTACTCCAATCCCTCCTTGACGTGCCATAGCTATAGCCATAGAGCTATCAGTAACAGTATCCATAGCAGCTGATACCACTGGAGTGTTCAGCTCAATATTTTTAGAGAATCGTGCTTTAAGACTGACCTCACGAGGCAAAATTTCAGAATAAGCAGGTACTAAGAGGACATCATCGAAAGTAAGACCCTCTGTAATTACTCTTTTAGAGTTAAAAGACATGATTTTTAGAATTTACCGTTAAAAAATAAATTCGGGCAAATATACTAATTAACCCGCGCTTTGGAGGTCATTAATTGGCACCAAATATTAGCATAGTAAGCGGGCCACGTTCTTCGAAAATTCTGCCAGCCCCATCTTTGATTTCTATGTAATACATATAGTTATCTTCAGGTACTAAAGTTCCGTTTTTTGTTCCATCCCAACCTCTATCCAAATTCCTAGTTTCGAAAATTTGTTGTCCCCACCGATTGTATATTATCATACGATACGTAGTGAAATCAGCAAAAGAGATGACAGGCTTAAACTCATCATTAATTCCATTGATGGCAAATGCATTTGGTATCCAAATTTTTGGAGGTTGAGTCAAACAAAGTTCATTAGATATCGAATATGAGTTCCCCGCTGGATTGGCAGACTCATTCGCTTTTATTTCATAACAGAATTCGCCTTTGCTAGATAGAAAATCCGTAACATCGTCTTCAAAGAACCTAATATTTGCTTGGTTAGATGCCAGAAATTGAGAAACACCACCATCTATTCTTCTGTATATGTCATAAGATTCTACTCCAGTGTCCCATTCTTCATATCCTGACCAAGTGATCGTATTGACTAATGATTCTGAGTTAGCCAAACCATCTACAAGAATTGTCTTTCCTATATTGCTGAAATCAACTGTGTCGTTACATTGATCGATCAATGCAATTTGGTAGGTGTAACTATAAACTGAAGGTTGTACGTCATTGTCATAGAATGAATATTCCGTTCCCGTTTGAGATGAAATAAAATCAATGTCTTTATAAAAATCATCATCTCCTTCAGAACGGAGCAGAACATATTCGAAGAAGGAAGGAGTATCTGTTTTTTTAATGTCAATTTGAATTTCATCATCAGAATTCACTGTAGCTGTGCTTAGATAAAAATCAGCAGGTAAATCTGGTGCAGTAATAGTTAGATTTAAGATGTTACTCAAACTAGTAGCGCCTACTATAGTGCTGCTGTGCGCTTTTATGTACCAGTCGTAAGTTTCATAAGGCTCAATATTATAATCTCTAAATTCACGGTCACCTTCTTCTATCAATGTGAGAAATTCTTCAGGTCCACCGTTTACTTTTCTGTACACCTCGTAAAAAGCTATTCCATCCTGTCCCCAAGGAGCTAAAGACCAGGCTAAGTCTACATATTCTTGACATACTTCCCAGGAGTAATCTAAGAAAATGGTAGAGGAAGTGGCTGGGCAAATAACAGTAGATCCCTCTGGTACGCTAGGACTTGGGTTTCCGGTAAAATCATTAAGTACTGATGGGCAATCATCGAATGAGGCTACCAAATATCCTTCAGGAGAAATCCCCGGATTAGAGTTTATATCTAAATAAGAGGTTTGGCTTGGGTCGTAAATAGTGTCAAAAGGAACTGCCGAAGCACCAAGACACTGATAAAGAATGTACCCTGAAATGTCCGAGGCAGAAGGAGTAAACCAATCAATTAGAGCTGACGAAGTAATCGAATCTACAGATACACTAGCTATGACAGGAACTTCTGGAGCGTTTTTATCTTCAACATATAGGTTCACAATGTTTGAACTGGAAGAACATGGAGCTCCTGGGATTACGAGGTCAATTCGAAAATTTACATTTCCGCTGCAAACCTTAACTTCATGCTCATAACTAACGTCTCCAGGCGTGTAATCGAAAAAAGAATCTAGTACCCAGTTTCCAATAGGAAATTCATAATAAACTTCATAGGTTGTTCCAGTTGGCACTGAAGATCCAGTGGGTACAGGGTCAAGCCATGACAGGTCTGCTAATCCAGTGTTTGTATCCGATATTCCATTCAAATCAATAGTGCATAACCCTTCAGAGGTTAGAGCAGGCGCTCCATTTAGAATAATAGTAATTTGGTAACAATACTGATTCGTATTCGAATCTATCCCGAAAAAATTATCTAAAATGGAAGTTGCATTGATATTAGCTATTGTAATTACCTGTGAATAAACGGCATCTGTAGGTAGTTTTCTGTTGATTTGGTAGCTGTTGAAATTTGTGCCGATATCATTATACAGCTCCCAAGTTACCTGTACAGTGCCATCTGTATTGACGTTTAAACATTGAATTTGTGAGGCAGTTTGTCCAATTGAAACAATAGGGCATATCCCTGCTAGAAGAAGGATTAAAACTGTTATTTTCACGAAAACTCGCATTAAAAATGTTCTTTATTAGGCGGTGCAAAGATATTATATCTTGGTGTCCATATGATATAAGACGTAAAAATCATGAAAAGTGTTGTTTGACATTGTCTGAGATATAACTTTGTTAAGGGTTTTATCGTACTAAATGTTTGGTTAGTTGGTTGAATTTAAAGATATTTGTACGTTAGAATCTTACTCGATTAGCTATATAATAAAAGATAATGCAAAGAATTATACTTATCGCCACTCTCATACTCTCGGTTATTACCGCTGATGCCCAGTACAAATGGGATGTCGGTATTAAAATCGGAGGCTCTAATTATTTAGGAGACATCGGAGGTCAGGAATTGACCAGAAGAGACTTTATCTGGGATATGCACCTAGATGACACTAGAATGAACTATGCCGTTTTTGCGAGAAGAAAAATGAGCAAAAGATGGGCATTAGCTGCCAATGTTGATTATGTAAGCATTTGGGGATTTGATGCTAATTCGACTAATCCAGCTAGAAGAGCCAGAAACCTAAACTTCAGAAATAAAATGATAGAAGTAGGAGGTAGGGCTGAACTCACAGTGTTTTATGATAACGATGTAGGAGGGAAAGGATATTATGATCCGGACTATAGATTTTTCATTTTTGCAGGAATAGCAGGATTTAGTCATAATCCTCAAGGTCAAGTTTTTGAAGGAGTAGATGGAGATGGAAATGTTTTAGAAGCTGATTATAAAGGTAGTGAATGGTATGATTTAAGGCCGTTTAGAACTGAGAATCAGGAAAGCGAATACGAAAAGATAGGATTGGCTATTCCGGCAGGAGTAGGTATGTATTTCACATTTGATAAACAATGGAGATTTGGTTGGGAGTTAAATTGGAGAACAACTTTCACTGATTATGTTGATGATATAAGTGGACAATATGGTGATATAGCTGAAATAGCAGCTAGAGATGGAGGTGATATTGGAGCAGCTTTGGCTCAGCAAAGCAATCAAAACATAATTGATTTTATCAATAGTGATGATGCAATTGCTGGAAGAGGAGGTTCTTTAAACGATCATCAGTGGTCTAGTTCTACTACTATCGATCCTGAAACAGGAGAGGCTATTCCTGTTCTAACTAAAAGAGGTGATCCAACGAATAGTGATTCATATTTGACAATGGCTCTAACAGGGAGCTATGTTATTAGAGGATCAAGTTCTTTTTATAAAGCTAAATACTCTTGGTTAAAGCAAAGAAGAGGAGCTAAAAGATCTAGAGCTAAGTTCTAAGAAACTTACAGAAAATAATACTTAAGCCAATTGAATTTCAATTGGCTTTTTTATGATCCAGTATTTTAGAAGAGCTGTTTTAGCTTACTTAGCGGTTTTCTAATCAAAGTGAAAATCCCTGGCTTTATGCCATTCATTTTCCAAGCAGTTCTATCTTCTTTATTAGCTCTAATTCGATTTTTAAGACTGACATTACTTTCGCCCCCTAACCTCATTTTAGTAATCACTTCAGGTAAGTAGCACGTAGATATTTTAGCTTTATGAAGAACTCTAAGCATAAATTCATAATCTGCAGCTGATTTAAGAATGGTGTTATAGAGACCATGCTTTTCGTAAACCCATTTCTTGACAAAGAAAGTAGGATGAGGAGGCATCCATCCTTTTAAAAATTGTCCTGCCTTATATTCTCCGGATTTCCAGTTTCTAACAATTTTATCCGTATCATTTCTGTCAACATAAACTAGATCTGCATATATAGAGTCTGAATTTTTTAACTCCACCTGTTTTACAATGTCAGAAATTACTGTATCTGAAGAATAAAAGTCATCTGAATTTAAAATTCCTATAAGATCACCACTGGCTTTTTTAACACCTTTATTCATGGCATCATATATACCCTTATCTGGTTCAGATGTAATATGAGATATTGAGTTCTTATATTTATCGATGATTTTTAGAGTGCCATCTTTTGAAGCACCATCAATGATGATGTACTCAATGTTATTATAGTCTTGAGCTAGGACAGATTGAATAGTATCTTCAAGAGTTTCTTGGCTATTATAGCAGATCGTAATTATTGAGACTTTCAAAATAGTGACTAAATTATCGTTCTACGATAATGTTTTCTAACACTAACATATCCATTTTGGTTCGTTGAAAACAGCTCAAAGCCTCTAATGGAGTGTTTACAATTGGTTCGTTTTCATTGAACGAAGTGTTAAGTAATATTGGAACACCCGTTTTTGATTCGAAAGCTTTAATTAGATCATAATATCTATCTCCTGGTTCAACAGATTGGAGTCTTCCTGTGCCATCGACATGAGTTACAGCAGGTATGATGTGATGTTTTTCCTTTTTAATTGGAAACACTTTCTCCATGAAAGGAACTTTATCTGAATGAGTAAAGTATTCTTCCACAGCTTCTGCTAAAATCGAAGGCGCGAAAGGCCTAAAACTTTCTCTTCTTTTAATTTTTTCGTTCAATAATTCCTTAGCGTCTTCTCTTCTTGGATCTACCAAAATAGATCTATGCCCTAGAGCTCTAGGACCAAATTCAGCTCTACCTTGAAACCATCCGATAACTCCACCGTCTATTAACTTATCTGTTACTTTGTGAAGAAGATCTGTTTCAGAATACTCTGTAAAAGAAACATTGGCTTTTTGTAAAACTTCTTTTATTTCCTCATTAGAAAATTTACACCCAGAATATGCACTGAATACCGGTTCTGTCCTCGGGTTCTTCAGATTATGGTGATAGTGATACAGAGCACTTCCTACGCATGTTCCAGCATCATGACCGGCTGAAGGAATATATACATTTTTAAAATTGGTGTTTTCCAATATTTTACCATTGGCCACAGAGTTTTGAGCTACTCCACCTGCAATACAAACATTTTCAAGCCCGGTTTCCTTTTGTAAATGATTGAGAATATGAAAAATTAGTTCTTCAGTTATTCTTTGAACAGAAGTGGCTAAATCAATGTGTTTCTGTTCCAGCTTATCCGATTTCAGTCGTTTAGGACCAAACATTTTCACCATATATTCGGAAAAAACATTCTCGATTTTAGGCTCTCCACCTTCCCAACTCATGCTTACACCTTCTTTGGCATGAGTGAAATATTTTATATTTAGTTCAAATAATCCATTTTCTTTAAAAATTAAAACGTCCCTAAGCTGATCTACAAATACAGGTTTCCCATAAGGCGCCAGTCCCATTACTTTATATTCATCTCCGTAATTTGGGAATCCCAAATATTGAGTGAATGCGGTATAAAAAATGCCTACAGAATGAGGGTAAATTACTGTTTTTAAAACCTCTAATTGTGTTTTGTCACCAATGCTCGTCATTGTAGAGGTGAAATCACCAAATCCGTCAATTGAAACCACTGCGGCTTTTTCAAAAGGAGAAGGATAAAAGGCACTTCCTAAATGACTTCTGTGATGTTCTATATTATTGATTTCTGCCTTAATGTCATTTTCATCAACATTGAATATTCTAGCTAATTCTGATTTAGTAGAACCAATTTTAACTCTATTTAAAAGTCTATCCTTAATAGCTTTGGCACTAACAAGGTTTTTAAGAGTATGAACAATTTTTTTGTTCATGTTAGCACTTGGGTCTCTAGAAATAGTTACAGAATCTAACTCATGAATGGTAATTCCAGCTTCAGATAAACAAAATTTAATAGCTTGCTCAGGGAATCCTGCCCAATGTTTAATTCTAGTGAATCTTTCTTCTTCAGTGGCAGCAATAAGAACTCCATTTTTATGAATACTTGCAGATGAGTCGCCATGATAGGCATTAATTCCAAGGATGTACATTTGTATAAATTATAGGACAAATGTACTGAGATAAATGAAATTAGGAGAATAGTTTACAGTATTGTTCTACTAACCCAGGGATGTTAATTTTTTTCAAAATATACTTTCGACTATCATTCCTCATTTTATTGATTTTTTCAGACTTAATTAGCTCAGGGATAGTCATTAGTGTTTCTTTGAAAATTTGAGTTTCAAGAGGAAGATCAAAACCGCTATTAGCTATTTTTAAATCTTTCCATGGTGTTTTGTCTGAAATAATAACTGGAGTTGAATTAAGAAGAGATTCGACTATTGAATGCCCATAATTTTCTCCTGTTGAAGGGGATAGAAAGAAATGATAATCTTTCAAAGTTTGCGCAATTTGATTTGGTCTTATTACACCTCTAAAATTAATTTTTACATTAGAAATCGATTGAGATAATTCTACACATTTCTCGTAATATTCTCTATCGTTAATTGGCCCATAGAAGTCAAGTACTACGGGGAAATTTAAATCTTTTAGAATCTCTATAGCGAATAGATTGTTTTTTTCAGGTGAAATTCTTCCAATGTTAATCAGTTTTAAAGGAATGGGTGTAATATTCTTGACAGGCGCTTCTGTGATATTAGAAGGGAAATTAGAAGCATTAAAGATTTCATTTTTAGAAAAAACAGATTGAACATCTGATAATTCAGATGTACTTGTGACTTGGAAAATTACTTTTTTTAACCTTCCGCTTAGTTTAAAGAGTTTTAGAAAGAGTTTTTTCTTGAAAGATTTTACCCTTAGTGAGCCAGGTGAAAGCATTCCTCTAGGAGCTAAAACAACCTTCGTATTGTTTTTGTTAAACCATAAGGGTGCTAAGGAGAAATATACAGAGTACATACTGTTCAGATAGACGAAATCTCTCTGAGTGTTTGACAATATTTTTTCAATTGTTCTTAGTTTCAGGTTAGATGCTGAGATATAGTATATTTCTGTTGAGGAATTTATCCTTAGCCATACATCCGTTTCAATATTTGGATAAGGGATAGTTTCAGTGTAGTCTGTATCTCTTGTAACTAATTTAAAATTATATTGAGATGACAGAAAGGAAACCATGTTCGCTACAGATCGAATAGGTCCTCCCGCTCTAAATCCTGGTTCAAACCAGTCTATAAAGATGAGTATAGTTGGCTTAATCGATTTCATTTTCTTCTAGCCAAAATCCTAATACAACTAAGGGCCAAACTCTGGACCAAGTAACAAGTTTGTCGCCAGCTAGAAACCTATTCCATAGGGTGGTAATTCCACTTCCATCAAACTCTTCTCTTTCTTTTAAAGAGATTAATTGAGTTTCGCAATAGTCCTTTAGTTCTCCTTTCATCCATAATTCCCAGGGAAATGTGAAACCCATTTTAGGCCGGTTTACAATTTCGTTAGGTAATAAATCTTTTAAAGAATCTACTAATAGGGTTTTTGGAGAATGAGGAAATTTTAGTTTATCACTAAGAAGAAGGGAATATTCTACTAATCGGTGGTCTAAAAAAGGAACTCTAACTTCGAGAGAATGTGCCATACTCATCTGGTCTGAATCCCTGAGTAATACGTTCTGCATATAGGTAGTCATTTCCATAACTGAAACTTTGCTAATGATCTCTAACTTGCTTTTATCCGTTGAGATATCAATGGCTTTGCAATGCGTAACTATTGGATTCATCTTCTTTTCAGAATAAGTCAGCAATGAGTTTATTTCCTTATCAAATAATACCTTTCTATTTACTGAATAGGAGTGAGGCAAATCGATATACTCTTGTCCTAATACATCTGCCATTTTATAGCTGGCTATACTAGGTTTAATCGATTTCAAGATACTTCCGGCAGCATTTCTGAAAACACCAGCAAAGCTTTTAAGCCACATGTTTTGATGGAGCTGTAAACTTCTTCTAAATATTGGATATCCAGCAAAGAGTTCATCACCACCTAAGCCGGACAAGGCCATTGTGATTCCCGATTCCTTAGTAACTTTAGAAACGAGATACGTATTCGGTCCATCTCCGCTTGGGAAATCCATTGCTTTTAAAGCATTGGGTATTTCCTTTAAAAAATCATCTGCCGTTAGAAGAATTTCATGATGATTAGTTTTAAACTTTTTAGAGATTAATTCTGCATAAGGAGCTTCAGAAAACTCTCTGTCTCTTATACACATCTGACGCTGCCGACGAATAGAGAGG
>CAJXOV010000030.1 GCA_913057815.1 uncultured Flavobacteriales bacterium | reverse complement strand
ATTATATGCCTTGACTCTCTTGAAGACATTGTTGATGAAGCTATTCGTAAAGGTGTTAATTTGATTATAGCTCATCACCCTATTGTGTTCAAAAGTCTTAAGTCATTTACCGGAAAAAATTATGTGGAAAGAACGATCATTAAAGCTATAAAAAATGATATAGCCATATATGCTATTCATACCAATTTGGATAATATAAGGCAGGGAGTTAACGAGATGATTGTAGATAAGTTGGGCCTAGAGAATAAGCGAATTCTTTCACCAAAAAGAGGCTTACTCAACAAATTGGTATTTTTCTGTCCTGAAGGATCAGCAGAGTCGGTGAAGTTGGCTGTTTTTTCGGCAGGAGGAGGAAGTATTGGTGATTATGATCATTGCAGTTTTTCTGGTAGTGGTGAAGGTACTTTTAAGCCTATGAGGAATGCGAACCCAACAGAAGGGAATATGGGTGAAGTTACTCAGCAAAAAGAATTACGTATTGAGATTTTGGTAGAAGAAAGTGTGCTGGAAAATGTAATAGTGGCGATGAAAATTGCCCACCCATATGAGGAAGTTGCACACGAAATTTATAAAATATCGAATGTTAATCATAATGTTGGTAGTGGAATGGTAGGAGAACTAAAAGATGAGCTAGAGTTAAGTTCATTTTTAAAGAAAGTTTCTGATACTTTTCTAACTGGAACTATAAAGTATACCGATTATAAAAACAAGGTGAAAACAATAGCAGTTTGTGGTGGTTCAGGTAGTTTTTTATTAAAATCAGCGTTGGCTGTTAAAGCGGATGTTTTTATTACTAGCGACTTTAAATACCATGAGTTTTTTGATGCTGAAGGGAAAATATCTATTATGGACATTGGACACTTTGAAAGTGAGCAGTTTACATTAGAGTTAATAAAGAATTTTCTCATTGATAAATTTCCTAAATTTGCAGCCCATTTAACGGAAGTAAACACGAATCCCGTAAAATATTTTTAAAGTATGTCAAAAAAGAATTCTGGTACAGTAGAAGAAAAATTAAGAGCACTTTATGATCTTCAGATCATAGATTCTAGAATAGATCAAATTAGAATAGTTAGAGGAGAGCTTCCTCTTGAAGTTCAGGATTTGGAAGATGAGATAGCAGGTATGAATGCTCGTCTAGATAAGTATAAAGTTGAAATTGAAAGCTTGGATACGCAAATAGCTGACAAGAAGAATACTATTGAAGAAGCTAAGACGGCTATTAAAAAGTATGAAGGTCAACAAAGTAAAGTGAGAAACAATAGAGAGTTTGACTCGCTTAATAAAGCTGTCTCTTATACACATCTGACGCTGCCGACTAATAAAGAGATAGAATTTCAGCAGTTAGAAATTCAACTATCAGAAAAAAGAATTAAAGAGTATTCGCTAGCTAAAGAGCAAAAGCAGGCAGTCATTGATAGCTCTGATGATAGTTTCTCTGAATTGAAAAATGATCTTGATATCAAAAAAGGAGAACTTGATGAGATTATTGATGAAACTAGAAAAGAAGAAGATTATTTAGTAGGCAAGTCTACTAAACTAGAAGATCATATTGAAGATCGATTATTAAAAGCTTATTCTAGAATTAGAAATTCTTCTAAGAATGGATTAGCTGTAGTTTCTATTGATAGAGAAGCTTCTGCAGGGTCTTTTATTAAAATTCCACCTCAGAAACAATTGGATGTAGCTGCCAGAAAGAAGATCATAGTGGATGAGCATAGTGGAAGAATACTTGTAGACAAAGTATTGGCTGAAGAACAAGTAGAAAAAATGGAAAAAGCTCTAGCTAAAGAATTGAAAAAGTAATTATAGATTGATATAATATAGAAAAAGGCCTCTACTAAATAGTAGAGGCCTTTTTTGTGCTTAAAATCTCCACCCTATAGATGTCAAGATATTTATCTGAGTCCTGTTGACAATAGCTTCATCAATATAACTAGAACTATATGCATAGTGTGAAGTGTCCTTTTCCGTGTATATGGCAGCGATATCTAGATAGAAATCGTCATACCTGTATCCAAACCCACCAGTATAACTTATTATTGGCCCATCTATTCCCTCTGTGAGTTCTCCTTCTTCAAAAGGAGATTGCATATATTTTGCACCAACTCTAACTCTATAGACTTTTGCAAATCTTATTTCCACCCCGGCATTGATGTTGTGAGTACCTCTATAGGATTGTCTGGCCTGTTCATTTTCACTTTCAAAATTATAACTGTCCCCTGAAAGTGAACTCTTCTTTAGTTTACCAGTAGAATAATCCACATATTGATAATCTGCGCTAATAATACCTGATTTTCCAGCTATAAATGCAGCATTGGCTATAAGCCTGAGTGGCGTTTTTAATCTGTAATCAAAAGAGCCTACAAAATCATCTGGTTGTTCAACTTCACCACTGAAATCAGCTAATATTCCTCTGCTATAAGAATCAGAAACAGAGTAAGCTGTAGGTGTGTGTATAGCGGCTCCTATTCGTAAGCTTTGAGTAGGCTTTATAATGACGCCAGCTTTTAGATTTATTCCAACCCCTTCTACATCGAGAGTCTCGGTGTATGTGAAAGAAGACAACGACTGAGTTAACCCTGAACCGGGAGTTTCTCTATGAGTGATTTCTTCAGAAAAATTTAAAAAAGGAATACCTATAGAAGCTCCCCAGAAAAATCGATCTCCAATGTTTGCCGCACCTCCAAAAGAGAGCTCGCTTATGCCACCACTTCTTTCCACTAAAACATCGTGGTTAGATTTGTCAGCTAGAAAAGCAGTGGAATACTGATTTGTAGAACCTGAAATGGTATCGATGAGTTAAGCATTCCAAGCTAATTGACTAAAGGTAGGGGCATCCTCAATATCAAAATAATCAATGCCTTGCACCTGATCGGCAAATACGTCTAGAATAGAATTATCATTTGATCCAAGTACTCTAAACCGCTCGTTAAAGTTTGCAACTTGATTTAAACTGATAGCAAAAACAACCTGATTCACATTTAAATTATCTGACTCTTGCGCTACCGCAAAACCTAAAGAGTTTATTTTGAAATGTACATCTGATTTACTTGAATTCGCATTGTTAAATGAAGTTTTAGAATTACTACCTCCTAAATTGGCAGTGATATTAAAATCACTTCTCCGATAAAGACCCAGACCAGCAGGATTAGAGTTTATCGAACTCAAGTCAGCTCCTAGTGCTCCAAATGCTCCGCCCATTCCAGCATTTCTTGCTGAAGAGAAAGAATTATGAAAACTACCCCTTAAAATATCGATTTCATTTTGGGCGAATCCCAGTGTACCATTCAGAATAAGAGCTATAAATATTAATCTTTTCATATTAAATTTTTAAGAGTTAATATTATTATCTTCTTCCACCTGATCTTCCGCTACTTTTTGAACTGCTAGATCTACTGCTAGAAGAACCGGAATTTCTAGAACTAGAACTTCTAGTTGAACCACTAGAACTGTTTCGAGAAGAGCTACTTCCTTTAGTCGAACTTGAGCTTTTATTGCTAGAGTTTGATCTGTTAGTTGAACTTCCGCTGTTTGACCTTTGATTTGAATTCTGTCTTGTGTTATTTCCCGAATTTCGTCCAGAATTGGTTGAACTACCTCTATCTCGTTTTGTTGAAGAATTTGAATTAGGTCTTGTTCCACTTGAAGAGTTGCTAGGTCTTGTAGATGAACTAGGCCTTGTTCTATCAGAATTTCTAGAAGAATTAGAGTTAGGTCTAGTTGTTCCGTTTGAAGTATTCGGTCTATTGGTGTTGTTAGAGTTGTTTGGTCTAGTAGAAGAATTAGAACTAGGTCTAGTGGTTCCATTAGAACTACCTGGTCTGCTAGTTTGAGTTGAACCTTCTGAATTAGTCCTACTGCTTGAGCTGCTAGGTCTAGAAGATGAATTCGAATTTTCTACTCTATTAATTCCTTCATTAGAGGTGGAATTTGTTCTTGACGAGTTATCAGTTTTAGAAGCAGAATTACTAGCGTTTTGAGTGTTAGTTCTGCTTGTTTCTCCTTCAGAAATTTCTGAAGGGCGAGAATTGCTCGTTTTATTTATACTCGAATTCTCACCAGTTATAGGTCTGTTTGTGCTGATTGAATTCGTATTATTAAGAATGGTTGAATTACCTCCAACACTTAAAACACCATCATTTCCAAAAGAGCTGTTCGAGCTTGATGTAGATGAAAGCGAATTACGTCTACCGTATACATAATTAGTATTAGCTAATCCGTACCCCTGATCGTAGGAGTTATAGTATCCTCCAAAACCGTTATTACCACAATACCCATTTCCATAATATCCATTGTAATATGGAGAACCCCAGTTTCCCCAGTTGTTGTAGTAAGGATTTCCCCAAGAGTTGTATCCATAGTAAGAATTACCCCAGTAATTCGGTCTATTCCACCGGTTGTAGTATGAGTTTCCATACCCTACATAAAAATAGGAAGAACTATAGATGAAAGAATTTCCGAAGAATGGATCATAAAAGAACGGATCATAGTAGGAGTTATAGCCATTGTAATATGGCTGATAACCTCTATTGTTTTCATAGTAATAGTTATTTACTACGTTTCCTCCATCGTCATAATACTCTTCTTGATAGTCCTCCTCATAATAATCTTCGTCATAGTACTCATCATCGTAATACTGACCGTCATTTGTCGATTCTTCCTCAGCTTCTTCTTCAAAGTATTCTTGATCAGCATACTCTTCTGAATATAAGTCTGAAGTATCAGCATATGGTTCAGCGGTTTCGTCAGATCTAACCCAGTAAACTTCATCGTCTTCATAAGAACTAGAAGAGCCTAAATTCTGTGTTTGACACGAAGAGATTAATAATACTAAAAGTGCGGAGAAAATTACAATTGGATTTTTCATGTTTCTAAAGTTACATTTGTCTGGCTAGCGTTGCAATAAAAATAATGAATCATTTGAAATTGCTACATTTGCATGCTGGTAATAAAACAACAATTATACCAAAAAAACATGGCCAAAAAATTAACAACCCGAGCTGATAATTATTCAGCATGGTATAATGAAATAGTAGCAGGAGCGGACTTAGCGGAGCATTCTGCTGTAAGAGGATGCATGGTGATCAAGCCTTACGGTTTTGCCATTTGGGAAAAAATGAGAGACCAATTGGACCATATGTTCAAAGAAACAGGTCATCAAAATGCATATTTTCCTCTTTTCGTTCCTAAAAGTTTATTCGAGGCTGAAGAGAAAAATGCTGAAGGTTTTGCTAAAGAATGCGCAGTAGTAACTCATTATAGACTAAAAACAGATCCAAATGACTCTTCAAAGCTTGTTGTAGACCCTAATGCCAAGCTCGAAGAAGAGTTAATAGTTAGACCTACATCTGAAGCTATTATTTGGAATACTTATAGAGGTTGGATTGAATCTTATAGAGATCTTCCTATTCTCATCAACCAATGGGCTAATGTAGTCAGATGGGAGATGAGAACGAGGCTTTTTCTTAGAACAGCGGAATTTCTTTGGCAAGAAGGCCATACCGCCCATGCCACTAAAGCCGAAGCTTTAGAAGAGTCAGAAAAAATGGTGAACGTTTATTCTGAATTTGCTCAGAATTGGATGGCCATGCCAGTAATTATGGGAAGTAAATCAGAGTCAGAAAGATTTGCAGGAGCAGATGAAACATTTACTATAGAGGCTTTAATGCAAGATGGTAAAGCACTCCAAGCTGGAACTTCGCACTTTCTTGGTCAAAATTTCGCTAAAGCTTTTGATGTACAGTTTACGAATAAAGAAGGTAAAAAGGAGTTAGTTTGGGCTACCTCATGGGGTGTGAGTACAAGGTTAATGGGAGCATTAATCATGACACATTCAGATGACTTAGGATTGGTTCTTCCTCCTAAGTTAGCACCAATACAAGTGGTTATTGTACCTATATATAAAGGAGAAGAGCAGCTAGAAGCTATTCGAAGCCATATTGCACCGCTAATAGATAGTTTAAAAAGCGCAGGAGTTTCAGTCAAATTCGATGATGATGACACTAAGAAGCCAGGTTGGAAATTTGCAGAACATGAGTTAAAAGGAGTTCCTCTTAGAGTAGCTATTGGAAATAGAGATTTACAAAATGGCACTGTTGAAATAGCAAGAAGAGATTTGAACACCAAAGAAACGATTGAGTTTACAGATGCATTTTCGACTATTACTACGAGGCTAGAAGAAATTCAAGAATCTCTTTTTAACAGAGCTTTAGATTTCTGTAAGGAAAATATTACTGAAGTAGTTACATTTGAAGAGTTTAAATCAGTTCTTGATAAAAAAGGTGGGTTTATTTTAACCCATTGGGATGGAACAGGAGAAACGGAAGAAGCTATTAAGAAGGAAACAAATGCTACGATAAGATGTATTCCTTTTGATGAAGCGCCTTTAAAGGGAAAATGTGTATACTCTGGAGCGGAAAGTAATCAGAGAGTAATTTTTGCAAAAGCATATTAAAATGAAAGAAGAAAAGAACCCGCAGGAGCTGATTGTAAATATGCTGAAAGAAAAGGCGTGTTTAAAGCAAGATATTTTTCAAAATACTAGTGAGTCTTTTAGTCAATTAAAAGAGGTGTTAGGCGATGTGGTAGATGAAGCTAGAGATTCTTTTGGGGATAAGGATAATAGAGTCCGGCTAGAATATAACGATAAAGGGGATTACGAAGCTCAGATAACTATTGGAGGTGATGTACTTCACTTTTACATGCACACTAATGTATTTAAATTTGAAAGTACGAATAGTCTTTGGAGAACTAGCTACCTAGAAGAGGATCCTAGCAGGGGTTATGTAGGAGTGATTAATATTTATAATTTCTTATCCGATTCTATAAAATACAACAGAGTAAATGACTCTGGATATCTAATCGCTCGAATCTTTATTAATAAAGATGACCACTTTTTAGTACAAGGAAAGCGTCAATTAGGGTTTTTGTACAATGATTTTACAAATGCAGCCCTTACAAAAGAAGGTTTAAAAGGTATAGTTCAGTCTGCGGTGTTATACACCCTAGATTTCGACTTGTTTACGCCTCCATACCAGGATGTACAGGAGGTTTCGGTGCAGGCAATAGAAGCGGTAAGTCAGCATTTAAATATAAAAACAGGTAAAAGATTGGGCTTTAAATTTCAGTCAGATAATGATTCTATAGAATAATTGAAACTTTTTTAATTCAGAAACGAAAAAGCTTATTATATTTGCACTCCAATTTTAAAATTGGCCCGTTCGTCTAGGGGTTAGGACGCCAGGTTTTCATCCTGGTAGCAGGGGTTCGAATCCCCTACGGGCTACAGAGAAAAAACCCTTCCAATTTGGAAGGGTTTTTTTGTGCTTTGTAGTTTGGTTAAGCACGTGTAAGGAGTGAGGAATTAAACTCAGTAGGCAAGCTTATATTACTTTAAAGATTAGAGTGAAATGCCTTTATCTTTGTACTTCGAAATGAATATGTCCGAGAAAAAATTAGAGAAATTAATAGCATCTTTAGATTTTGAAGAGTTAAATATTCTTCAAGTTTCTAAAATGTTGGGTGAAGAATATGATTTATCTATGATAAGCTCAGCACTTATACGACTTAAGAAAAAAAATGAAGTAGTACCACCAAATACATTTGGCAAATGTGGAATTGACCCTGAAGCAAACCCATGTGGTGATGCATCAGAGTATTAGGTTTCAGTGTTAACTTCTAAAGAAGTGAAAATCTGATTTGTCTGCCTTTAAATGCACAGGCTTTGGAAACTCAGCATGTAAAAGAAGAGCATTCGAATGATGATGCTCAGCACTCTCTATTTCTTTTCTTTTCATTAATAAAACCGTAGAGTGACCATAGTGATCGGTTTTATCTAAGATGGTTTTTTCATTAAAATCACATATCCAATGAGTTTCAGACATCTTCTCATAGTATTCAATTCTAAAAGTGGGTATGTCATAAAACTTGCGTACACCGTTAGTTTTACTGAAATCAAATTTTATTCGGATGTGTCCTGATTCGAAATACAAATCCTCGTCTGATAATCCTATATCCTTAAATGAAATGGTATCAGGTATTGGCTCATTAAAGATGATGTTGATTTCTCCTTGATTCTTTTCAATGCTTACTGATTTGTGTAGATCTACTATATTATTCATGATTTGTTGTTTTTATTTAATTACTAGGAGGGGTTTGTCTCCATGAAATACTATTTCTTTTGTGTTGCTTTTTTTGAATAGTTGGTCGAAAAGTCCTTTTTTAGTCTTGATCATAATTATGAGATCTATACTTTGGGAAGATGTGAATTTTAACAATCCTTTTTTGAGACTTTCATCTTTAATAGAATGGTATGAATGATCTAAAATCTTAAAGTGATGTTCGCAGATAATCCATTCAGGCGAGTTTATTTGATAGTGCGGAATAATGTTACTTACGTTTACTACATGTATACTAGATTGAAATTCTTGTGCCAATAGAGCTATGTGTGCAAGCTTATTATTAATTGCCTCAGGATGGGAGTCTAGAGCAAGTAAGATGTTCTTTGGAGTCTCAAGTGTAGCGTTGGACGGTACGCAATAAACAGAAGTAGTACATTTTTCTATAATAGCTGAAGCTGTTGTCCCAAACAAGTTCTGAAAGAGAGTTCCGTTTCCATGGCTCCCTATTACTACAGATGTTTCGGATGTAGATAAAGGAGAAAGAATGTTCTCTATGGCATCCAGTACATTTCCCAACTTCGCTTTTACGGTGAACTTAGTTTTATCATGGTGATCTAAATCAGCGAATTTTTTCAAAGTCTTTTTTAAATCTTTTTCAGCTTCCTTTAAAAGCGCTTGGATATCTACTGCCAATCCATTGTCTATTTGATAAACAGGAGGACTAATACAAGTTAATAGGTGAAAACTCACCGGTTGATTGTGGTGAATATTGGCAGCATATGACATTGCTTTCCATGCATTTTCGGAAAAATCCGTAGGGAGAATAACTTGTTTCATTTCTAGTGTTCAATTTGTATTGAATGGTCTTATTCGACTTTCTTTTCTATTTCAAATGTCTGTAATCGTGCTTTTTATTGAATGATGCAAAAGTTATTTCTAACTGATTTTGATCATAGTTTTAATCGAATAATTTTATTATCCTTAATCAGTTTGTTAAATAGGTTGGTGCATTACAATGTGATTATGAGCTAGGTAAGTGGGTGTATCTGAAAGGTCGGTTGATATAATAGCTGCTAAGTTTAGTGTCCGAATAAATAAATAAAACCTAAAGTGCTTTTGTGCCGTATATGATGGAGCTAAAAAACTTTAAGGTCTCCCATTTAATATTGGAGATCGATTAAAATGACATATTCTAGTCCATTATTAACAGCATATGAATTCTTTGAGAAATCGAAGAATTGTAGAATATCTTTCGCCTATAGGGGTCCTTTTATGGATGATCTAACGACTAGGATTATTGATATTTCTGAAAATACAATTGCTGATAACCAGGGGCTTCCTAAAGTGAGTAGAAAAATATCTTTCTTATTAGTAGAGTGTTTTCAAAATATTGTAAGACATGGAGAAGAAACTCCTCAGGAACTAGCGGCTACATTAAATGACGGTCTTTTCAGTTTTAAGAATATTGGCGAAGCTTATGTGATTAATTCAATTAACCTAGTTGAGACTTCTCAGGTTGATGATTTAATTAATCAAGTGGAATATATAAATAGTTTAAACTCTGATGAGCTTAAACAAGTTTACAGAACTGCACTAAGAGATAATGAGTTAAGCGGAAAAGGTGGTGCAGGATTAGGGCTAATCGAATTAGCCAGAAAATCAGGACAAAAAATTAAGTACAAAGTAGAGAGTGCCAGTGATAATATGTCTTTATTTCATCAGCAGGTTTTGTTTTTAAAATCTTCTGAAAAAGCAAATATCGATTACATAGATTTTACTGGAGACATACTAAGTAACATGCATTCAGAAAATCTTCTTTTACAATATAAAGGAGATTTTAGTCAGAAGTCCATTTTGCCATTGCTACGCATAGTAGAGGATAATATGGGTAAAAATAAAGCTGAGATAAGAAGGATGAAAAAGGTAGGCCATATGCTTATCGAAATTCTCCAGAATATTTCTAAGCATGGTGAGGAACATGGTGGAATTAAGGAAGGTGTGTTCTTAATAGGAACACATAACGATAGCTTCTTTATAGAGGCCGGAAATCCTGTAAACCTATCTCAAAAAGTAGAATTCGAAGAGCTTTTAGCTAAAACTATTACAAGTTCAGACGAAGAAATAGATAAGCAAATAAAAAATAAACTCATTTCCTCCCTATCTAGTGAGGATAAATTAAACTCGGGACTAGGTCTGCTGGAAATAGCAAAATCTAGTGCTAAACCACTTCATTATAATTTTACAAAGAGCCCTGACGGTAAACTCTTTTTCACTCTAAAAGCATATGTCTAATTTTAAATGATATAATGAGAGAAATAATTATTATTGAACAATCTTCAGATTCACCATTTGTAGAATTTAATCCAAATAAGGGTACTTTATCTATTCATGGTAAGTCTCTTTTAGAGAATACGTATGATTTTTATGGGCCAGTTTTGGAGGCTGTGAAAGGCTTTGTAAATGATGAGTTTTCACCACTAACAGTGGATGTTAGGTTCGATTACTTGAATTCAAGCACTAGTCGATATTTCATGGAATTATTAATGATCCTAGAGAACAGTGATGCTGATCATGAAATCAAATGGTACTACGAGGAAGGAGATGATGTGATTGAGGAAAAAGGAGAACAATTCAAGTCTTTAGCCGAATTAGAATTCGTAATTTCGGTCTTAGATTTAAAAAGAGCATAAAAGTATTCTAAGAAGTAGGGTTATCTTAATATTCTTAGTATATTTGCAGCCCGAAATTTTTACACACGATGGCAAATCATAAGTCAACTTTAAGAAGAATTAGATCAGACGAGAAGAAAAAGCTTAGAAATAGGTATGCTCATAAGTCTACAAGAACAGCTGTTAGAAACTTAAGAGCTAGTACTGATAAGAAAGAAGCAGAGAAAATGTTCCCTACGGTAGCTGGAATGTTGGACAAGCTTGCTAAAAAGAATATTATTCATAAGAATAAGGCTGCTAACTTGAAGTCAGGTTTAGCTGCTCACGTAAGCGCATTATAAGAAAATAACATTATATATTTGAAGCTCCCAAGTCACTCTTGGGAGCTTTTTTTTGCACTATTTTTTTGAAAGATTTAAAATTAAATAAAACTGTAATTACTGAATGGGCTGAGGAAGACAGGCCTAGAGAGAAGCTCTTGTTAAAAG
>CAJXOV010000029.1 GCA_913057815.1 uncultured Flavobacteriales bacterium | reverse complement strand
GAGATGTAGAGAGGTCTCGTGGGCTCGGAGATGTGTATAAGAGACAGAGACTGAAGTAATAATCCTAAGAAAATTGAGAATAATAATAAGTATCTTTTCTTAAACATAAAGCTGGTTTTAAGTAAGTACTGTTAAACAGCACAAAATGTTGCTTTCTGATTCATTAAAACTCAATGAATCCGTAAATTCGCATAATAATAAGAACGCAAGTTAATCAAATATTTAAACATGAAGTATACTCTGGTATTGATATTAGGAATTAGTATGATAGCATTCTCAAGTTGTAACGAACAGCCGGAAGCTAAAGTAGAAACTATAAAAGCTTCTACTGAAGAGAAAAGACCTCAGGCTAAGCCAATAGTAAGAGAAGAAATTAAGATATCTAAGTATGTCCAACTTTCTACTGAATTTGGAGATATTGAAATCGGTCTTTATGACAATACACCACTACACAGAGATAATTTTTTGAAACTTGCAGATGAAGGGTTTTATAATGATTTATTGTTCCACCGAATTATTAAAACTTTTATGATTCAGGGTGGTGATCCAGTGTCTAGAGGAGCTTCTTCCAGTACAAATCTTGGTAGTGGAGGTCCTGGTTATACAGTTCCTGCAGAATTTAATCCAAGTCTAATTCATAAAAAGGGGGCTTTAGCTGCTGCCAGAAATAACAATCCTAAAAAAGAATCTTCGGGATCTCAGTTTTATTTAGTTCAAGGGAAAATTTTAACTGATGCTCAACTAGACGGAATGGAAAAAAGTGTGGCTAGAACAATGGCTGGTTTTTCTTATTCTAAAGAACAAAGAGAGATTTACAAGACTATAGGAGGTACACCGGCTCTAGATATGAATTATACTGTTTATGGCGAGGTAACTGAAGGATTAGACGTGATAGACAAGATAGCTGCCGTAAAGACTGTTAAGGGAGATAGACCGGTTGATGACGTTAAAATGAATATTAGCATTCTTGAAAAATGAGATTAATTCTAATTATTAGTTTATTCCTAGCTGGTTGCGTTGCAAAGGAAAAGAGTATTGCTACGCAAAATATTGTAGATGAGGGACAAGGGTCTGATGAGCAATCTTCGAAGACTAGAGGGCCAGAGGGAGAAACGGTTCTTATGACTACTAGATTAGGAGAGGTTGAGATATTGGTGTATGATGAAACGCCACTCCATCAAGCAAATTTTTTAAAACTCGTAGATGAAGAATTCTATAATGATCTTTTATTCCATAGAGTAATTAATCATTTCATGATTCAGGGTGGTGACCCAAAGTCATTAGATGCCGAACCAGGAGCTAGACTTGGAGGTGGAGGTCCTGGGTATACTGTCCCGGCAGAATTCAACCCTAAGTTTGTCCATAAGAAAGGAGCTTTAGCTGCTGCTAGAACAAACAACCCTGAGAAAGCTTCATCAGGTTCTCAGTTTTATATAGTTCATGGAAAGACGTTAAATGACCAAGACTTAAATTCAACGGAAGCTAGAATATCTCAAAAAAATCCTGGATTTACGTATTCGGATGATCAAAGAGTTGAATACATTGAAAATGGAGGAGTTCCATTCTTAGATATGGATTATACTGTTTTTGGTGAGGTGATATCAGGATTCGAAGTGATAGATGCCATAGCCAAAGAAGCTACTGCTCCAGGAGATAGACCAATACAGGATGTGAAAATGTCCATTAAAAGAGTGAATTAATGATAGAGGAGTTAGAGAAGTTAAAGCAAGAAATAAGCGAGTTTAAGGCGAAATCTACTGAAGAGCTCGAACAGTTCAGGATTAAGTTCTTAGGAAGACAGGGTGTGTTCAAGGATTTGACTTCCAATTTCAGAAGTGTAGCCAAAGAGCAGAAGAAAGAGGTAGGGATGAAGCTAAATGAACTAAAGAATTTAGTTCAGAATAAAATTGAAGACTTCACTTCAACTGACGCAGATTCTGATTCGAAAACTAGTGAAGACTTCACTCGAAGTACTGCTGGAGCTGAATTGGGGAGTAGACATCCTATATCATTAATAAGAAGAGAAATTTTAGACATATTTAGTCGAATTGGATTTTCAATTTCTGAAGGTCCTGAAATAGAGGATGATTGGCATGTGTTTGAGGCATTAAACTTTCCTCCAGAGCATCCAGCTCGAGACATGCAGGATACTTTCTTTATAGAAAAAGATCCAGATATGATGCTTAGAACACACACGAGTAGTGTTCAATCTAGAGTTATGAAAAGTACTACGCCTCCAATCAGAACAGTTTCACCAGGTAGAGTCTTTAGAAACGAGGCTATAAGCTCTCGATCTCATTGTATTTTTCATCAGATAGAAGGTTTATATATCGATAAGGACGTTTCCTTTGCTGACTTAAAGCAGACACTTTCATACTTTACCAAAGAATTCTTCGGGAAAACTGAAATAAGATTGAGACCATCTTACTTTCCGTTCACAGAGCCAAGTGCTGAAATGGATGTGTACTGGGGCTTAGAAACTGAGACAGATCATAGAATTACCAAAGGAACAGGTTGGTTAGAGATTTTAGGGTGCGGAATGGTGGATCCTAATGTGCTTACAAATTGTGGAATAGACCCTAAGGAGTATTCGGGGTTTGCTTTCGGAATGGGAATTGAACGAATAGCTATGCTTAAATATCAAATTGATGATATCCGAGTTTTATTCGAAAACGATGTGAGAGTTCTGAATCAGTTTCGAGGAGCTTAGGCTAAATTTGGAAGTTGGAAGATCAATTTGGACCCTTTGTTCTCCTCACTTTCTAACGATATTTTACCTCTAATTTTATCGCTTGCTATCTTAACTAAATACAATCCTAGTCCAGCTCCTTTTGATTTGTGAGTTCCTTTGACAAACATGTCAAATACGGAGTCTTTAACTTTTTCTGCTATTCCTTGTCCATTATCCTCAATACAAACTGCGGCTCCTGAACTGTCAGTAGTAATGGAAATTTTACAGAAGTCAGATGATGAGCCATGTCTATATTGGATGGAATTTAGTATGGTCTTTTTCAGAATCACATTTATAAGATTTGGATCACTAAAAAATGGAGCCTTTTCACGTATGTTCCAAGAAAGAGAAATTCCTTCAGGCAATGACTCTACATATGAAAGATCGAGTTTGGTTTTTATTTCTGAAAAGTCTATCTGTTCTATTTTAGGCTCTAATTTTTTGTAATCTACTGCTCTCGATAGATTTAGGAGTATTTCGTCCATTTGGTTTGCGCAGTTTTCTATGAGAGTCGTATATTTTTCTAGTTGGTCAGGGTTTGTCTCTTTTTTTAAGAGAGTTATAAGACTTTTTATTGAAGTAAGAGGGTTTCTTAAATCGTGAGAAGACTTATAGATATATGTGTTTAATTCTGCATTTAAATCTCGAAGCTCTTTAGTTCTTTTGTAAACTTTCCATTCTAATAGTCTTCTGATTTTTTTTCTTTTTCTAAAATAGAACAAGACAAGAATGAGAATAAGTAATACCGAACATGAAAGAGCAATTGTGGTCTTACGCCATGCACTAAATAGCCAATCATATTCTGACTGTGAAAGAAGTGAGCTTTTAGCATCTACTTGACTTAAATCGGACTGTGTAGTGGATCTGTTTTCTAGTTTTCTGATTTTAGTTTCTAATAATGCTCTAGATATACTGTCTGATACACTTAGGTAAGAATGTGCTTTTTCCCATTCTCCACGCTGTTTGTAAAAGTCAGCTATGATTTTAGAGGAGGAGATTATTTTAGTCGAGTTTTCTGAGGAAAGTGCTATGCCGTTGGCCTTGTGAAGTGAAAGAATGGCATCAGTCTCCCTGTCGTTAAGCATATATAATTCGCTAAGTCTTATGTATGTGTCATAGCGTTCATTAGAGTCGTTTTCTGAAACGAATATCAATGCTTTTTCTTGTGTTTTTAGGGCATTCCTATCTTGTCCGTTGGCTCCGTAAGTATTAGCTAGTTGGTTTAAATAGTATACTGTCTTTTTGGAGTTGTTTAATTGTTCACTTAGTTCGCAAAGAGTTTTTTCTATTTGAAGTTTTTCCTCAATTCGTTCTTCAAACCCATAAATACCAGCTAATGATTCTAATATTTTTGTTTGTTCAAGAGTGTCATTCAATTGTTGGAAACCACTTAGAGCTGTTTTTAGATAAGTCTCTGCATCATCGAATTCTCCTCCTTCATAGGCAGTACTTCCTATCTCTTTAGCTAATTCAACAGATTCAATAATTTTTCCTTGTTGAAGGTATATGTCGTGAGCTTGTTTGAAGTGTCTAATACCAGCGGCATAATTTTTCTTTTTTTTATAGATGTATCCGCTTTTAACTAAGGTGAGGGCTTTTTGATTTGGAGAATTAATTCCATCAAAAATGATAAAGGCTTCTGTTAGATAAGTTTGAGCTAAATCATAGCTTTTATCTTGACTATAAATATCACTAGTATGAAGGTAAGCCTCTCCTAGTAAATGAGGATGGAGAACAGAGTTTTCGTTTTCTACTATTTTTTTTAACTCAATTAAGGCTTGGACATTTCTTTTCTTCTTCCTTAATAATTCGAACTTTAATAACAAAGCTTCGAAGTATTTAGCATTCTTTTCAGGAGTAGTGGTTATTAGTGAGTCTAAAAAGTAAAATTGGTCAATTTCTGAAACTCTTTGACTTAGCTGATCTTTTAGCGGTGAATCGAATGCATGAGTGGCTGATGCTAATGACGTTAGGATGGTCAATAGAATAAGAGCGATATATGGGTTCGACCGAGTATTCATTATTAGCGTATGAAGCTACTAACGAATAAAGAAACGAATTTGTTCGGTGTAGGATAAGGACTTAAGCTAAGTTTCCTAACACGTGGGTATTAGTTAAATCAATGACTCCAGTTGTGCTTATGAAGATTTTCTAAACAAGCAGAAAGTAAAAGGACAGAACCTATTACATCTTGAGAATGAACCATTTCTATTACTTGATGGATATTTCTAGTTGGAATTGAGATAGCTCCTGCTATTGATCCTCCAGCCGTCATTTGCTGAAGGGCAGAAGTATCAGTTCCTCCAGCGGTGAGAATTTCCGGTTGCCAAGTGATTTTGTTTTTCTCCGCTACATCTTTCATGAATTCGACCATTCTATAATCACAGACAGTTCTAGAATCCATTATTTTGATAGCAGTTCCCGAGCCTAACTTGGTGATTTTATTATGTGCAGCTGAACCAGGTGTGTCAAAAGCAATAGTAGTGTCTAAGCATATTCCGAAATCTGGTTGGATCTCTTGAGTAGCCACATTGGCTCCTCTTATGCCAATTTCTTCTTGAACAGTAAACACAGCATATAGATCGTATGGCAGTTTTTTGACTTTTTTCAGCGTTTCAATAAGAATGTAGACAGAAATTCTGTTGTCAAGTGATTTGCAGTTGATACAGTCTCCCATTTCTATTAATTCCCTCTCTCGAGTAATGGGGTCACCTACTTTTACGAGTTTCTTTACTTCATCAACAGGTAGTCCTAAGTCAATATAGAAATCAGATATTTTCGGATTTTTATTTCTTTCTTCAGGAGACATAATATGGATAGGTTTGGCACCCATTACTCCGATTAAATCGGATTTTCCATGCACTAATACTCGCTGTGCAGTAAGAGTCTTAGGATCAAATCCGCCTAGCGTATGAAAGTGAAGATAACCTTCATCGTTTATATGAGTGACTATAAAGCCAATTTCATCCATATGAGCCGCTACCATTACCTTTTTACGACTTTTCCCTTTTTTTAGGACAGTAATGTTACCCATGTTGTCCACGCTGATCTTATCTCCTAAACCTTCTACCTGAGAGAGAATAAAGTCTCTAATAGGTTTTTCAAAACCTGGAGCTCCCGGGGTTTTACAAATGGTGTTCAGTAACTTTATGTCTACTTTTTTCATGGCTTACTCATTATAAATTACATCCATAACTACATCTCCTACGGCTTGTAGAGTCTCTTTGGATATGTTATCCATATTGTCCTGATGAGTGTGGTGGAATTTTCCATATCCACCCATTTGATGCACGTGGAATTCTACGATAGCTGCTGATGGTATTCCTACTGCATTCACAAATAGGTGATCATCAGTGGTTGGATTTGATTGATCTCTTTGAAATAGACCATCATGACCTAAAGATGAGGCTGATTTCCAAATTTTATCTACGACATTTTCAGCATATTGAAGCGAAGTTCCTTCTCTTGGAAATGCTGCGTTTTTGCCTCCTACCATATCTAACAGAATCCCATATTTAGCTCTGTAATTTTTTTTATGTGGTGTTCTAGCCCAATATTGACTTCCGAGACACCAATCTTTATAATTTGAACCTGAAGCATAAGTTGGTCTCCCATAATCTTCTGAATCAAAAAGTATGATATCTATTCCGTAATCTGTTGGGTTGTTTTGCAACGCTCTAGCTACTTCTAAAAGAACTCCAACACCGCTCCCTCCATCATTAGCTCCGTCTATAGGCTCATTAATTCTCACAGTGTCTTTATCTGCAAAGGGTCTAGTATCCCAATGAGCATATAAAAGAACTCGTTTAGATTTCTCAGGTTGAAACTCAGCTATTATGTTTCTCATATTCAGCTTAGTGTCGTCATATGCTGTTACTATGTCTTCTTGAGTAATGATGTTGGCTCCGAATTCACTGAGTTTATCAATCAACCAATCTCCACATTCCTTAGCTGGAACGGAATTTGGGTTTCTTGGACCAAAATCAACTTGTTTTTGAATATAAGTATATGCCGAATCAGAAGAAAAAGTCGGAGCTTGAATGTGCTTTTTAATCTTTTGCTTTGGCGGATTTACTGCGCTAGTCTTGCTTTGCAATGCAGAGAAAACTATGAAAAACAAAAACAGAACTACTGCTAATACGGCTATTACTTTAAAAATGGGTTTATTCCTCATGGTTCCAGGTGCTTCCTTCTTTAGAATCGTTAATCTTGATATTTAACTGTGCTAATTGATCTCTTATTTTATCAGATACACTCCAGTTTTTATCTTCTCTACTTTGTTTTCTTAAATCAATAACTAGTTCCATTAAGCCATCCAACACATTTCCATCAGAAGAAGACGATTCTGTGGTAAACCCTAAAACGTCATAGGTGAACTCATCCATAAGCTTATTTAGTCCTATTAAATTCTCATCATTAATACTGGCTGATCCGTCATGAATTGAATTAATTATTTTCACACCTTCAAAAAGATGGGATATAAGAATCGGAGTGTTGAAATCGTCATTCATAGCTGCGTAACACTTGTTTTTAAGTTCTGTTACATGTACTGACGAGTTTTCGCTTGGCTTAAGTTTCTTTAGCGTTTTAAGCGCATTGACTAGTTTTTTATATCCTTTTTCAGCAGCTTGTAGTGCTTCATTAGAGAAATCCAAAGTGCTTCCGTAATGACTCTGTAGCATGAAAAATCGAACTGTCATGGGGCTATATCCTTTTTCTAAAAGCTTGTGATTACCCGTAACTAGTTCTTCAGGGGTAAAGCCGTTATCTTCAGATTTGGACATTTTTTTTCCGTTTACAGTAAGCATGTTTCCATGAATCCAGTAATTAACGGGTGACTTTCCATTTGACCCCACATTTTGAGCTATTTCACATTCATGATGAGGGAATTTTAAATCCATTCCTCCTCCGTGAATATCAAATTTTTCGCCTAGGTATTTCGTGCTCATTACAGAACACTCTAAATGCCAGCCTGGAAATCCTACGCTCCAGGGGGAATTCCACCTCATTAGATGATGTGGATCAGCTTTTTTCCAAAGAGCAAAATCTAAAGAGTCTCTTTTTTCTGACTGTCCGTCCAACTCTCTTGTGTTAGAGATTAAATCTTCAATATTTCTTCCCGAAAGTGTTCCATAATCATGGGTAGCATTGTACTTTTTTACATCAAAATATACTGACCCATTAGACTCATAAGCGAAACCATTCTTTATAATTTCTTGAATCATTTCTATTTGTTCCATTATATGACCAGTAGCAGAAGGCTCTATGGAAGGATCTTGAATGTTAAATAACCGCATAACACTATGGAATCCATTGGTGTATTTTTGAACCACTTCCATTGGTTCTATGTTATCTAGTTTAGCTTTTTTGGCAATTTTATCTTCGCCTTCATCACCATCTCCTACTAAATGACCTACATCTGTGATGTTTCTTACGTATCTAACCTTATAGCCGATAAATTTTAAGTATCTAAAGACTATGTCAAATGACAGAAATGTTCTCACATTTCCTAAGTGAACATCACTATAAACAGTGGGCCCACAAACGTACATTCCTACATTAGGTTCTGAAATTGGTTTAAATAGCTCCTTTTTTCGAGTTAAGCTGTTTTGGATAAATAGCTGATTTTGCATGTAACAAAGAAAGTGAAAAAGTAAAAAGAAGGCATGTTTTTTATTATTCAAAACATGCCTATCAAATATTTTAATATGTGAGTGGAAATTATTCTTGTTCTAGAACACCGTGACCAATGAATTTTCCATTTCTATAGATGTCTACTCTGAGTAGAATTCCGTTTACATTATACTTGAACCATTTCCCATTCCACAGTTTTCCTTCTTTGAAAAATCCTGTTTGAGAAATGCTATTATTCTTATCGTATAAGATGTTATGTCCGTTTTGTTGGAAGTGATGAGCTGAATTGGTTTCACTCTCTTCTGATTTAGGAGGACTCGGAATTACATCTGAATTTTTTTCAATTTCTGCAGGAGGTGGTATAAACTTCTCGGGTAATTCTTGATGAGATTTAGTAGTACCAGCTATGAATTGACCATTGTCAAAGGATTTTTCTTCAGAAAGTTCTCCTTTTTCGTCATACCTTTTCATTATTCCAGATTCCTTCCCATTCACTAATTCTACCAAAAGTGCTATGCTTCCATTTTCATGAAAATATGTTTGCTTTCCGTTTCTTTTGCCTGAGTCTGAAAAAGCAAATCTCTGATGCGGGTTTCCATTGGAGTAATTTCTTTGAAACTCACCTATATTTTTATTTCTCTGCCAGTTTCCAGATTCCTCGACTATTCCGTTGTCATAGTATAAGGTGTATTCTCCTATGGGTTTGTCATTTTTGTATGTGATTTGACTTCTGATTTTTCCGTCTGGATAGAATTTGTTCCAGATTCCAGCTTTTTTGTCGTTTTCATAAGAACCTTCTTCCACAATATCATCAGATTCGAAATCGGGATTGTTAACCATAGACCCTGTGATTACCCAGTGTCCCTGACGCATTCCAGAGTCATCTACATGATTTTTGACAGTGTCTGAAAAATAGTAAAGCGAGCCAACAAGGATAGAAATGGCTGCACAAATGGAAATTAATTGACTACTTAGAACACTTTTCATATGGAAGAACTATATGTCTCTTCTACGGAAAAGTTATTATCTAGTTACAATCAGGACTTTTTTTTTAAAACCTTCAATAATATTCTTTACGAGGGATTCGAAATTATATTTAGGATTCCAATTCCAGTCATTTCTTGCCAAACTATCATCAATAGAATGTGGCCATGAATCTGCAATACTCTGTCTGAAATCTGGTTCGTAAGAGATTTTAAAAGCCGGGATTGTCTTTTGAATTTCTTTTTCTAATTCTGTTGGTGAGAAACTTACACTAGAGATATTATACGAGGTTCGTATTTTAATATCACTATTTGGAACATTCATAAGTTGAATTATCCCATCGATAGCGTCTTCCATGTGCATCATTGGAAGTGTTGTTTCCCGACTTAAGAAAGAGACATAAGGAAGATTGTTCGATGAGTTTTTAAGTGCCCAAAGTGCATAATCGGTGGTTCCACCTCCTGGGTCTGATTTATATCCGAGTAATCCGGGGAACCTTAGGCTTCTTACATCTACGCCATATTTTTCATAGTAATAATTGCACCAGTTTTCTCCAGCAGATTTTGAAATGCCATAAACAGTGTTAGGATTCATTAAAGTAAACTGCGGGGTATTTTCTTTTGGTGTATCTGTTCCAAAAACAGCTACGCTACTTGGCCAGAAAATTTTGGAGATATGTCCTTCCTTAGCTAAGTTTAAGATGTTTAGTAAGCTTTGCATGTTTAAGTGCCAAGAAAAGCCAGGATTTTTCTCAGCATTTGCTGAGAGAGTAGCAGCTAAATGGTAAACTTCAGAAATATCGTTATCAAGTATTGTTGATTTTAAAAGTTCAAAGTCTAAAACATCCAAAATAACTGTTCTTATGTTCGGTTGATCTTCAAAATAAAGCTCACTGATATCCGATGCGATTACGTTATCAGTGCCTAATTCCTCAGACAATCTGTATGTTAGCTCTGTCCCTATCTGGCCTGCTGCCCCTATTACTAACGCTTTTCTCAAGTTTCTAGAATTTTAGGTAAAAGTAAATAAATTATGATTTATTCCTGATTTTGAAAACTTGATTTTACTCACGCATATTTTTACATTTCTAATATTGATTTATTATTGACATAATAAGGAGGCCATTTGTATATATTTTAGGCGAGCGAATATGGAAAAGGAGACAAATATCGTTTTAACTAGTTCTGAGTTTAAATCTCTTTTTGAGGAATACTTTAAAGCTATAAAGAACTTCATTTATTTTAAAGTGGGTGACTCTGGCATGGCTGAAGATTTGGCTCAAGATGCATTTGTTAAATTGTGGGAAAATCGAGGGTCAATAAAAAAGAGTACAGTTAAAAGTTACTTGTATACGATTGCTAACAACACTACAATTAATCAGTTAAAAAGGAATCAATTAAAATATAAGTTTCAGGGCCAGTTAGAAGTGTCTTCAGAATTTGAGAATCCGGAGTTTCAGTTGATAAAAAAAGAGTATGAAATAAAACTCAATGATGCTTTGGCTAAAATCCCAGAAGGAAGTAGAGAGGTCTTCTTAATGAACCGTATAGAAGGCTTAAAGTATAAGGAAATAGCAGAAAGATTAGGGTTAAGTGTAAAAGCTATTGAGAAGAGGATGAGCAAGGCAATCTATATTCTAAATGAAATTTTAGGGGTTAAACTTTAAAAAAGATTCTTATCTTAAATTATGCGGAGATTATTCTTATTGATTCTTATTCTTTGTTTTGGTTATATCCTGAAAGGACAAGAGTTAAAAAGTCAAGAACTTTCTATAAAGTTTGAGAACGAACCTTTAATAAAAGCTATTAAACGTCTAAAAAAGGAGTCTGATTTTAGGTTCGCTTATTCTGTTGGCGATTTAAAGGGATTTAAAGTTAATGGAGAGTTTAATTCTCAACAGATTCAAATAATTATTGGAATAATTCTTCCTCCAGCTCTAGACTTTCAAATAAAAAAGGATTTAATTC
>CAJXOV010000028.1 GCA_913057815.1 uncultured Flavobacteriales bacterium | reverse complement strand
TCTACACCTCTCTATTCGTCGGCAGCGTCAGATGTGTATAAGAGACAGAGGTTAAAGAGCTTGTATAAAAATATAGTAGAGCTATGAATAGTTTAGGATTAAGCATAAAAAACCTATTTGCTAAGCCGTTAAACACTGTTCTTAGTCTAATACTGCTGGCATTCGGGGTGGGAATAATATCGTTTATGCTCATTTTAAATAAGCAACTCGATGACCAATTCGCTAAAAACATCAAAGGCATAGACCTGGTTTTAGGAGCCAAAGGAAGCCCGCTTCAGCTTATACTAAGTTCAGTATATCAGGTAGATGCTCCTACTGGAAACATCAATTATTCCGAAGTAAAAACGCTGCTTAAAAGACAAAAAATTCTAATAGAATATGGAGTTCCGCTGGCGTTTGGTGATAATTACAAAGGATATAGAATAGTAGGAACGGACTCTACCTATATCTCCCATTACGAGTTAGAATTAGCCGAAGGAAAGCTCTGGCAAAACACGCTGGAAGCCACTATAGGAAGCAGAGTAGCTAAGGATCTTGGGTTAAAAGTAGGAGATACTTTTTTTAGTGCTCACGGACTCACTGACGGCACTGATGTACATGACAACGCCACGTTTACCGTGGTAGGAATTCTGGAACAAAGTGGCACCGTGGCCGATCAGTTACTGCTGTGTAATATTCCATCTATGTGGGCAGTGCACGGGTTAGAGAATCAGCCTGAAGAGTCTCAGGAAATAACAGCTGTTCTTATGAAAAAAAGGTCACCTATGGCCATCATAAGAATGCCGGCCATTCTTAAAGACTCTAAGATGCAGGTGGCGTTAACGGCTTCAGAAAAGAATAGGTTGGAACAGAATTTTGGAATAGGAAAGGAGGTCATTACTTGGCTAGCTTATATCATTATTTTCATTTCGTTCATCAGTGTATTTATATCGTTGTACAATTCACTGAAAGAGCGAAAATATGAGTTGGCTATCTTGAGAACCATGGGAGCCACTCAGGGTAAGTTATTTTTAATCATCATTCTAGAAGGGTTGGTGTTGGCAGCTATTGGGCTGGTTATAGGACTTCTATTCGGGCGGGTAGCTTTGTATTTTATGAACTCCAGTTTAGAAAAAAGCTTTCATTATGATATCCTGCAGTTGGGTCTACTTCCAGAAGAATGGATATTGGCAGGAGCTACATTGCTAGTAGGAATAGTGGCAGCATTTCTTCCAGCGTTGCAAAGCATTAGAATAGATATCTCCAAAACACTTTCGGAGAATTGATTGGCAGCCGAACCACTCGGAGTTAATTATATTTACCATTAATGAAAATCTTTCTTTCTATACTATTTATATCGTTTTGTTCACTTACCTCATTAGGTCAATCTGATGAGCCTATTCATATTACTTGGGAAGATTTGGAGAAGGTGGAATATGAAGATGTTTATTTAGATTCTTTAGATGCATGGTTTTGGATGCCAGTTTTTAGTGATCACATCCTAAAGTATGACGGAAGTAGAGTTCTTATCACAGGTTACTTTCAATTGATATCAAAACGAGATAAGAACTTTTGGCTTACAAAGGACAAGAAGGCTAGTGTCGGGTGTGTAATTGGAGACAATCCTATGCTTAACATAGATGTTTCAGGTTGCCGTGGCTTGAGAAATTCAGATAGTTCTTTAGAAATTACTATAGAAGGTAAACTAAGGTTGAATAGTGATGATGTCTACCGCTTGAACTTCATCCTAGAAAACCCACAAGTGGTAAAAAAGTAAAAAATTGCATTCCTGAGTTCAGTTCATTTTTGAGACTATAGAGTTTAAGATTAACTTTGTGGGAGAATGGCATTCTATTTGCCATTGCTACGCCAGACCGTAAAAGAATATTTAATCATGTTAAAATCAATCACACTCGTTTTCATTTCATTATTCGCAGCTAATCCTGTGAGTTTATCAGATGCTGATGCCAAGGAACTTTCCTGGACTACACTGGCAGATGTGGAATACAAAGATGTTTACCTTGAGGAATTAGACGCTTGGTTTTGGCAGCCAGAATTCGGTGATGCTGTAAAAGAATACAGCGGAGAGCAAGTGTATATCACAGGTTATATGGTTCCTGTAGATGTGTCTACAGATTATTTCGTGCTTTCAAGGTATCCTTTTGCACAGTGTTTTTTCTGTGGTAATGCAGGTCCAGAATCTGTAGTGGATTTAAGACTCAGAAAAGAAGGTAGAAAATTCAAGCAGGACGAACGACTTACGTTTACAGGTAAATTAAGACTGAACGAAACAGATGTTTACGAGCTTAATTACATACTAGAAGACGCTGTAGAGAATAAGTAATAAAGTTTCCTACTCGTTATAGCTCATGATGTCATGGCCGCCTTTAAGCAGGTACTGGTCTCTTTTGAATAACTTCATATCCTCATCCACCATTTCCTCTACTAGTTGCTGAAGCGTGTAAGTTGGTTTCCAGCCTAGTTCTTTTTCAGCTTTAGTAGCATCTCCCACTAAAAGTTCAACTTCTGCAGGCCTGAAGTATTTAGGATCTACTTCTACCATTGTTTTTCCGGAAACGGTATCTATACCTTTTTCATTCTCTCCAGAACCTTCCCATTTTAAAGTGATTCCGGCTCTAGTAAATGCCTTGTCCACGAATTCTCTCACGGTTACCATCACACCAGTAGCCAGAACATAATCATCAGGAGTTTCTTGCTGAAGCATTCTCCACATTCCTTCTACATAATCTTTAGCATGTCCCCAATCTCTTTTAGAGTCTAGGTTTCCTAGGAAAAGTTTATCTTGAAGACCAAGTTTTATTTTGGCCGCAGCTCGTGTGATTTTTCTAGTTACGAAAGTTTCTCCTCTAAGGGGAGACTCATGGTTGAACAAGATTCCGTTACAGGCATAGTATCCGTATGCCTCTCTGTAGTTTTTAGTAATCCAAAAAGCGTAAAGCTTGGCCACACCATAAGGACTTCTCGGGTAGAAAGGAGTCGTTTCAGACTGAGGAATTTCTTGAACCTTACCATAAAGCTCTGAAGTGGAAGCTTGGTAGAATTTTGTTTTGTTCTCTAGTTTACATATTCTAATGGCTTCTAATAACCTAAGAGCACCTGTAGCATCGGCATTAGCAGTATATTCAGGCATATCGAAAGATACCTGTACATGACTCATAGCAGCCAGGTTGTAAATCTCATCTGGCTCTATTTCTTGAACCAGTCTGATGAGGTTAGTAGAATCGGTTAAATCACCGTAATGAAGAAAAAAGTTAACGCCTTTTTCATGCTGGTCTTTGTATAAATGGTCAATTCTATCTGTGTTAAACATAGAAGACCTTCTCTTCAATCCATGCACTTCATACCCTTTTTCAAGTAGTAATTCCGCTAAATACGCACCATCTTGGCCAGTGATTCCAGTAACAAGGGCTTTTTTCTTCATACGACAAATGTAAGGAAGTGGTGTTAAACAGTTTGATGTTTGAAGTTAGAAGTTGAAGCTAACAGATGGAAATCTTTATTTTTGGAGATCAATGACTCACTTACTGAGAACAAATGATACCTGACAAGTCAATAGGAAGTTTTAGCAAAGGAATTTGGTTTGTACATAAAGATGGAGAGCAGATTATTCATGTGTGGGGTTCATTTTTCACAGGAAAAGAGAAAATCTTCCTAAATAGTAAATTGGTTTCAGAACAGAGGAGTTTAAAAATGACCAGTGGCCATGTATTTAAATCTGAGAACGGGGCGGTTTATGAAGTTGAGTTTAGCATACAGAGTTTATTAAAAGGCTCCCCAAAATGTGTAATTAAAAAAGAAAACGTCATCCTAAAAACATACCGGGCAAGATTTCAAGTGTGGAAATTCTTCACCTTAAAAAGAACTCTAACTATTTTGGGAATAGCAATTGCACTGGGAGTTCTGAAAGGAATATTTAAGTTTTCAGAATTAATCATTGCAATCTTTATTGGGGCATTTTTAATGTTCTATTTATTTTCTGCAAATTCAGCTCTTGTAATAGAAGAAGATAGCCCAGCGATAGGTAATTAGAATCAGCCTAACTGCTTTTCGCTTTTATACAATTCTCCAAACCATTAAGCAAAAACTATAAACTAGCAAACCATGAACTATAAACTCGAAGCTAAACCTCCATCTGAAGTTCAATAAGGTGATGGTAGAATCCTTCTTTTTTAGCCAATAGCTCGTCATGAGTTCCTTCCTCTATTATCTCACCTTCAGAAAGAACTAGAATTTTATCAGCATTTCTAATCGTAGATAATCTGTGGGCTATTACTATGCTCGTTCTATTTTCCATAAGTCTATCTAATGCATCCTGAACTAATCTTTCAGATTCAGAATCTAAAGAACTCGTAGCCTCATCCAATATTAAAATTTCAGGACTTTTAAGCACAGCTCTAGCGATGGCTATTCGTTGTCTTTGTCCACCAGAAAGTTGCACTCCTCTTTCTCCCACCATGGTGTCGAATCCTTCAGGGAATTGTTTGATGAAATTAAGCGCGTTGGCTTTTCTGGCTACTTCTGTAATTTCTTCTTGGCTGGCTTCTGGCTTACCGTAAGCTATGTTTTCTCCTATGGTTCCACCGAATAAGATTACTTCCTGAGGTACTAGAGCCATTTGGTTTCTTAGTTCTTTTAATCCTATATCAGAAGTGGGCTTTCCATTGAATTTTATTTCACCTGAAGTAGGTTCATAGAAGCGTTGCAATAGTGATATAATCGTACTCTTACCCGATCCTGAAGAACCGACTAAAGCTACTTGTTCTCCTTTCTTTACAGAGAAGTTTACCTTCTTCAGCACTTCTACCTCAGGACGAGAAGGGTATTTGAAATCTACATTTTTAAACTCTAACGCTCCCGTGAGTTCTTCTTCTAGTTTGGTATCATTCAGCACTACATCTTCGGTATCTAAATCTAGAATATCCATTACAGATTCTATGGAACCAATTCCCCGTTGCAACGCGCCAAACTGAAATGCAATTCCTGCAATAGAACCACCAATTATACCTGTAAGCAGAATGAAAGCCATAAAATTAGCCTCAGCAAAACCTTCTGTTCCTTTTAACTCAGCACCTTGAATAATGACAATTCCAATGGCACCGAACATGAAAAACACGATGAACGTAGAAAGCAATCCTCTACCTACAGCACCTTTCATAGCGTTCTTTCTTACTTCATTAATTGCTTTGATGTACCGGTTAGTTTCAAAGGCCTCGTTGGCAAATGACTTTACACTAATAATTCCAGTTAAAGACTCCTGTACGATAGTGTTACTGTCAGCTACAGCATCCTGAGTGGATTTTCCCAGACCTTTGATATATCGTCCGAATACTACAGCCAAAATGGTAATAACGGGAACTACTGCTAGCATAATTAAAGTCAGTCTAGTTGAAACAAAAAACAATACGATTACCCCAAGAACAATCATAAGCAGCTGCCTTAGCAACTCTATAACGGTAAGAGAAATAGTTTCTTGGATAGTAGTCACATCAGAAGAGATTCTAGAATTCAAATCACCTACTTTACGCTCATTGAAGAACTGCATAGGCATATTAATGATTTTGTTAAAAGTGTCCTTTCTTAAAGATAGGATGGCTTTCTCTGAAAACTGGGCCGTAACATAAACTCGTAAAAAAGAGATTCCACTCTGAAACGCTAAAAGTCCAAATAGGAGATATACCCAAGGAGCTAAATTACCTTCAGCAGGTTGAAAACCTAATGAAGACATGGCCTCAGCCATAAAGGATGCTGCACTTGGAGTGTCGGTAGCACAGTCGCTTTGGGTTTCAGTCCCCGCTATCTGACCTAAGATTCCGGTGATAATGAGTGTTAGAACTGCCGAAATAGCTAGCAACAAAAGGCTCACAGAAATCATGGCTCTATGAGGCTTCAAGTAGGTAAAGATTCTCTTTGATTTTTTCCAAGATTCTTTAGTAACTTTCTTTTTCTCTTCTTCTTTTTCCGCCATGGGGGTAGTAGATTATGAAGGACAAAAGTATTACGTATAGTATCGTCTAGGAAATGTTTACCACTTTTTATATTATGGCTGTGATATGCACTGAAAACTGGTGTTAATCTGGAACTTTAATGCTGTAAAGTGAGTAGAAGGAAGAGCTTTGTAGCCGTGAATCCTTTGGTTTCAATGGTTTTCAGGCGAAATTGACGCCCAGTTTTTAGAGTTTAATTAATTTGAACTAAAAATTGTGAGAAAGAAAAAAACTATTTATCTTTGCACACCCATTTTAAGGATGGGTTAATACATTCAGTTATGAAAAGAACATTTCAACCAAGTAATACAAAGAGAAGAAACAAGCACGGTTTCAAGAAAAGAATGTCTACCGCTACAGGTAGAAGAGTTCTTAGTGATAGAAGAAGAAAAGGTAGAAAGAAACTTTCTGTATCTAGCGAAAGAAGACATAAAGGAATAGTTCATTAAGAACTGCTTTACTAAATAAACTAGAAAAGGGGAATCGCTGTGCGGTTCCCCTTTTTGTTGCTGTTAACTTGCCGTTAATGAAACTCTCGTTTCACCTAGTAGCCATCACTAAGATAATTGATGTTTAGGTCTTTAGTGCGGTAAGTACTCTCCATTAATATCCTATTTTATACAAGTGAGGCTGATTTATCGAAATAGTCAATTCATTCTAAAGGTGTACTTTAGTGGTAACTTTTAATCTATCGTCTCTATGAAAAGACCTTTTCTGCTGTTGTTAGCCATACTTTTTTCATTAGCGGTGCAATGCCAAAATTGGGCTCCCATTAATTCTACTGAACAGTTTAATTATTCACTCGAAGATAGTGGGGTGGTTACACATGCCTTGAAAGTAGATTCTGTACAGTTGAATGAACTAGATAGTGTGCTGTATTTAAACCGAGTAATTGCTCCTTGTGATTCATGCATTGATCTTGAAATAGAAAACACTTTAAATAGCCTTAATTTCTTTAATGAAGGAGGGCGAACATGGGAAAGGAATCAGCCTCAATTTTTAGGTTTACAGGTAACCTCGAATGGAGAAAGTTGGGTGTTTTCTGATAGCACTGTTAACTTTACGATTAAGCCTCATGAACCGTTATTTAGTGCATGGCAATTTTCGGAAGATACAGACGCTCTCATTACTGAAGAAACAGAGCAAATGGTTTTTGGAGAGCTAGACTCTATTAAATTCATTTATCTGACAGGTGGTCAAATTATAGAGTTGAGTAAGAATCATGGCTTGTTAAGCTTTCCTAACTTTGAAGGAGATGATGAGTATGTTCTGCGAGGAATAGAAGAAAGGGAGTTAGGCATGATACTCCCTAACTTTCATAATGTATTTGATTTCGAAGTAGGAGATACTTTCTTGAAATATAATTACTCACATAACTCAACAGCTTCTCCTGGAGTCGATGATTATTCTGGACATAGGGTAACAGGGATAAGTAAGCAAGAGGTAATAGAGGTCTTGGTATATGAAGACTCGATAAATGTTACTTATAATGTTCTAATTAATGACACGATCTCAATCTCTGAAAACAGTGCTACGCTCAACGAAGATTTTGTACCTATTTCTACCACAGTTAGCTATAATATTGGCAGTTCTGTCCAAAACGTTACTTACACTCGAGAAGAATATGAATACCGAAACAGAATTCCCCTTAGCTCAGATAATTCTTCTTTGAGTTTTCAGTACCAAATGAGTGATGATGAAAGAATAATTCAATACAATAATGGCTATTGTTATATAGATGAAGACTATTCGTCAAGTAATTATTTCATGAAGGCTTATGATATAAATTTTTCTTTCGAAGAAGGCTATATTATAAGTGGAAATGAACAACTATTACAGGAATACATGTATTCATTATTCTGGTCTCCCGTGGTTGATTTCGGATCGAAAGCGTATTCTGATGGGTTGGGAAATATAAGTTCAAGCGGAAGTTCGTACGACCCAGGTTATAATAATGGAAGTGAGATTTGGCCTAGTAGGTCATCTAATCATAAATCAAAACTGCTAGCCTTCCAAAAAGCCAATGGAGAAACAGGAGGAGTAATGCTTACTGATAGTGAAGTGTTACCTGTCTCAGAAAATCCTGGTTCTGAATTAGACTTGGAAATCTATCCAAATCCAACAAGTGAAAGTGTAATTCTAAAATCCGAATCTCCTTTAGTTCGTGAATATGTGATTAGACATATTCAGGGCAGATTAATTACCAGAGGTTCATTCAGGAAGTCCACTACATTAGATGTTTCTTTTATGGAAAAGGGAATGTATGTGGTGAGTGTTTCTGGAAATAACGGAGACTTATTAATGAAAAAGCTCTTACTGGACTAGAAGGGCTTTCCTTAAAACAAGGATTGTTGAGCCAGCTCGAAGAAGTTGTATGTGATTCTTTTCACCCTGTAACTATTCCATATGGCTAATCGTCAAGTTTTATATAATCAGACCATTAACAGAATTGTGTTTATCTTAAATTTAATTTAAGTATTTGGAACATAAGCAATTTAGTATTTTGGTCCTAAACTATTAACCATGAAACACATTTTTTTACTCTCATTTGCAGCTCTTTTTTTGGGCTTAAATGCAATTTCTCAAATTGAAAACGCTGATTTTGAAAGTTGGACTTCAACTCCTTCCTATTCATCACCAGATGTATCACCGTCTTCTTTTGTAAGCACGAATGAATTGATTTTTGATCAAATAGGAATAGTCACTGTCACTGAAGTCCCTGGAGTAGAAGGGTCAGGAATTAGAGTCGAATCTAGTGAGTTTGAAGGTGAGGTTGTAGGAGGGTTTGCTATTTTAGGTGACGTTCCAGAAGGTGATGATTTAATCTTTTCAGATGGATTTCCATTTTTTGAAACAGGAGTAACAGGTTTAACTGTTGACTTAAGACATTCCATCACAGCTGAATCTCCAGGATTTATTATGGTTCAATTCCTTTTTGAAGGAGTTCCAGTTACTGGAGGACAAGACAATTCAGGAACATACTTTTTCCCTTTGGTAGGAGAGTCATTGATGTGGTATAACACAACGTTTGATTTTACCTCTGCCCCAATTACACAAATGCCAGATGAATGCGTGATAGCATTTGCATGTAACGATGTTATCGATGAAACTGGGTTTGCAGGAGATTTTTTAGAAGTAGATAATTTAATGCTGAATGGTGTAATGACTTTAGTCCCAGGTGGAGACTTTAATACATGGATAGAAAATGATCCAACTTTACAATTGGATGATTGGGGATCTGTTTTACCTCCTTCTTTTCCATTTATCACTCAAAGTGAAATGAGTTTTGAGGGAGATTATGCTGTGGCTTTAACCACTTTGGATACTGATGACGATTTCCCTACTCAATCCATTATTTTTCAAGGAGAAATAGGAGAGGGTGGAGTTATACCTACAGTTCCCATTCCAACTGATGGAATGTCTGTAAACTTTCAGTATCAGTTTTCAACTCCAGGAGTAGATTCTGCTATTGTTTATTTGGTGTTCTCAGAAGTAGAAAATCCACAACCTGAAGATTTAGGATTCATTGTTGAAAATTTATATCCTACAGAAGGATGGACATCTCATGAATTGAATTTCGGAGAACAAATGCCAGACGCTAATTATTTGGCTATTATTTTTATGAGTAGTGGAGGTTTTGATGATGAAGGGGTAATAGGTAGTACTTTAATGTTGGATGCCATAGAAATTGAAATTGCAGAAGTGTGTGACTATACACCTACTGTTTCAGGAGGAGACATCACTCCATGTCCATTAGAGTCGTTTGAGTTAAGTACTCAAGTGTATGACGAATATAATTGGTACGTGGCTTTGGATGGAGATGAGGAATTTTTCTGGAATGCTGATACTCAAATAATGAATGTTACTGGAATGGAAGCTGAACAAATAGATGTTTATGTAGTGACTGTTTTAGATGGATGTGAAGCTACATCTGAGGTGGTAACTATAGATGTTGTAGAATTAGAAATTGAAATAAGTGCAGATGGACTTACAGAGCTTGAGATTTGTAGTGATGAAGAATTTACAGTTTCAATGGAAAGTCCTGATGGTTATTCTGATTTTCAATGGGAATTGTCCGGATTTCCAGTAGATGACGAAACTGAAAACTCTTATACTGGAGAAGGTTCTTCTGAAACGGCATATTCAATTACTCTTACGGCTTTCGCAGATGCCTGTCCAGATGTTGAGGTTACAAGTAATGTAGTAGAACTTTTAGCTCATGAAGACCCTAGCCCTGAAATATCAGTAGATGGGAATGATTTGAGTACAAGTGATTCTTTCGATACATATCAGTGGTATTTAAATGGGACGGAGATCGATGATGCTACTTCTGCATCCATTCTAGCGTTGGAAGATGGTATTTATACAGTTAGTGTAACTGATGATATAGATTGTGACGGAGTAAGTGAAGACCTAAACTTTATTATAGATAGCGTTAAAGAGCTTGATATTGAGTTGGTTATTTATCCTATTCCTGTGAATACTACGCTTAATGTGAACAGTACTGCTAATGTTGTAAAACAGCTGGATATAGTAAATGCTGCAGGACAAGTTGTGAGTTCTAAAAGGACTGCTGAGCTTAATGCTCAATTGGATGTAAGTGAATTTTCAAACGGATTTTATTTCCTAAGAGTAACTTCAGGTGATTCGGTTTCAGTAACAAAGTTTACTGTTTCTCACTAAGAATATACGCTCTGTTGAAGATTGAAAACAGTTGAACAACCCAGGTTGTTCTTCTTTACTTGATTAATCGTCTTATAGTTAAACAACAAATTATTGAACCTTCTTATGATTTCATAAGGAGGTTCATTTGTTTAAGTAGACTTCAGTTTTGATAAATCTTGAAGAGAATAATTCGAATTAAATCACCTCTTCCGTTCTCCCTTCCTTCACGTAAACCAGCTTTCCGATAACAGGTTTGTCAAATAAATTAGAGAGAAGTGAAATGTAATTCTTTACTTGTTCAGGATGTTTAGCAGTAGGAGCTCCAGCCTTATAATCTGCTACTATCACCTCGTTTTCAAACTCCATCACTCTATCTGGAATAAACTCATTTCCATCTGAATCTAGCAGGTGTTTTTCATTCCAAATGTGTAAAGGAGAAGAAAACCAACTTTTCCATTCTTCAGTTTTAGCGAGCTTGTCTAATCCATTAAGGATATCCTCATCTAGGATTTTTTCTTCTATGTCTTTTTTAAATTTAGACCAATCCTCGATCCACTTAAACCCAGCCAAAGTGTTGTGCATTTGAATTCCAACAGTTCTTTCACTAACCGTGTTTTCTTCTGTGTCTCTGTCTCTTATACACATCTCCGAGCCCACGAGACCTCTCTACATCTC
>CAJXOV010000027.1 GCA_913057815.1 uncultured Flavobacteriales bacterium | reverse complement strand
ACCAACCACCAACCACCAACCACCAACCACCAACCACCAACCACCAACCACCAACCACCAACTCTGAAAAGTCTAACGTGTCAACTAATAACTCTAGACTATAAACCATCAACTGAAATAACTGATTCGTATTTTCGTGCGGTGCAATAGTGAGTGGATAAAACCACCAACGTAAACCCTCAGAAATGTCTAAAATTAAAGTAGCCATCATAGGTTCAGGAAACATTGGTACAGACTTAATGATTAAAATCATAAGACTTTCCGAAACACTTGAAATGTCTGTAATGGTAGGAATAGATCCTGATTCTGACGGATTAGCTAGAGCCAGAAGAATGGATGTAGCCACTACTCATGAAGGAGTAGATGGACTATTAAAAATGCCTGAATGGAAAGATATAAAGGTGATTTTCGATGCTACATCTGCTAAAGCACACATTTACAACTGGGGAAAAATTGAACCTTTTTCTGATAAGAAAATAGTAGACTTAACTCCAGCAGCTATTGGGCCTTATCTGATCCCAGCCATTAATTTTGAAATAGAAGATTCTTTGAGAAATGTAAATATGGTAACCTGCGGAGGACAAGCTACTATTCCCATAGTAGCAGCAGTAAATCGAGTAGCTAAAGTTCACTACGGTGAAATAGTAGCCTCTATAGCCAGTAAGTCAGCAGGGCCAGGAACCAGAGCCAACATAGATGAGTTCACCGAAACTACTTCAGAAGCCATAGAAAAAGTGGGAGGAGCAGAAAGAGGAAAAGCCATTATCGTTTTGAATCCAGCAGAGCCACCATTGGTGATGAGAGATACTGTTTTCACGTTAAGTGAAATGGCAGACAAGGAAAAAATTAGAAAATCCATTCATGATATGGTAGCTGAGGTGCAGTCTTATGTTCCCGGTTATGAACTTCACCAAGAAGTGCAGTTTGATGAAATTCCAGAATCAGCACCTGTATTTATAGAAGGACTAGGACTGAAGCATGGTTTAAAAACCTCGGTATTCCTTAAAGTAGTAGGAGCAGGACATTACTTACCAGAGTATGCTGGGAACTTAGATATCATGACTAGTGCAGCTAGAGCCTGTGGAGAGAGAATGGTGAAAAATTTAAGCTAAACAGAACACATAATGAGCAAGAAATTTGATTTTATAGATAGATTGGTAGCCTTCGCTGGAGACGTAATTCTTTTTGTAGAAGCTATGCCTGAGGGTAAAGCAGGAGTTTACCTGTTCAATCAGTTGATGCGTTCATCAGGTAGCGCGGTTTTGAATTTTACAGAAGCACAAAACGCAGATGAATTATTTATAGCTAAAAGCCGAATAGCCTTAAAAGATCTCCGAGAATCTCAGGTTAGCTTTCAAATTTTGAACCATGTAGAATATGGAAGCGAAGAAAGCAGAGAAGCATTGGAACAAGAAAACGTTGAGCTAATAAAAATCTTAGTAACCATCATAAAAAACCGTCAAGCAATAGTCTAATCTTAGATTTAAACTTTACCTTCTAATCGATTAAAGCATGAAGCATAATTTATACATCCAAGACGTCACCTTAAGAGACGGTATGCATGCCATCAAGCATCAGTATGGAAAAGAAAAGCTAAAGGAAATATGTATAGCTCTGGATAAAGCTGGAGTAGATGCCATAGAAGTAGCCCATGGTGACGGATTAGCTGGTGGGAGTTTTAATTATGGTTTTGGCGCCCACACAGATTGGGATTGGTTGGAAGGACTTAGTGAAGTCATGAACAATGCCGTACTTACTACACTCATCTTACCTGGAATAGCTACGATAGATGATTTAAAAAAAGCGGCAGATTTAGGTGTTAAATCAGTAAGAATAGCTACTCATTGCACTGAGGCAGATATTGCACCGCAGCACATAGAAGCCGCTAAGAAATTAGGAATGGATGTAGGCGGATTTCTAATGATGGCGCACATGAATGAGCCTAAGAAATTAGCGGGGCAAGCTCTAGTAATGGAAGCAGCTGGAGCAGACTGTGTATACGTTACAGACTCTGCAGGAGCACTTATGATGGATGGAGTAAAAGAAAGAGTTCGTGCTTTTAGAGAAGTCTTAAAGCCAGAAACAGAAATAGGAATTCACTGCCACCATAACCTTTCTTTTGGCGTAGCAAACACCATAGTAGCCATGCAAGAAGGCGCTAACAGGTTAGATGCATCACTAGCTGGAATGGGAGCAGGAGCAGGAAACGCACCACTGGAAGTTTTAGTAGCGGTGTTGGATAAAATGGGAGCCGAACATGGGTCTGATTTATACCAACTCATGGATGCTGCAGATGATTTAATTCGTCCACTCCAGACTAGACCAGTGCGGGTAGATAGAGAAACACTTTCATTAGGATATGCAGGAGTTTATTCTTCATTTCTCCTTCACTCAGAGAGAGCTGCAGAAAAATACGGCTTAGACACTAGAGAAATTTTAGTAGAACTCGGTAACCGAAAAATGGTAGGAGGCCAGGAAGATATGATAGTAGATGTAGCCTTAGATATGTTGGCTAAAAAGAAAGAGGCTTAATTTAGCCACACAGAAATCCATGAAAAAACACATCCCCAATCTTTTTACACTTGGCAACTTACTTTGCGGTTGTTTAGCGGTGATTACTCTCTTAGTTGATCACAATTTTGAATTTGCAGCCTACCTTGTTCTTGCAGGAGCTTTTCTAGACTTTTTTGATGGATTTGCGGCACGACTGCTTCACGTAAGTGGAGAGTTAGGTAAACAATTAGACTCTTTAGCAGATATGGTCACTTTTGGTGTGGTTCCAGGGATCTTTGCATATTATCTTGTTATGAGAGAGGTTGTGACAAGTACGGAAGAGTACTCCCCATATTTATGTATAATCCCTCTTGTTATCACACTCATGAGCGCCATGCGTTTGGCCAAGTTTAATATCAGTACAGATCAGACTGATTCTTTCATAGGAGTTCCCACTCCTGCAAATACGTTGTTTTGGATAGGACTACCCTTTTTCCTTGATTATTATGAGTTTAATAACATTTATCTGATCCTGGCACTTAGTATTATTACATCAATTTTGTTAGTGGTTAATTACAAAATGTTAGCCTTAAAATTCAAGACGTTTGGGCTGAAAGGAAACCATGGAAGGTGGCTTTTGGTAGTTGCCAGTCTGGCAGCATTTATAACGTTAACAATTATCACAGGAAATCCACTGATTTCTCTACCAATAATCATAATTTTGTACCTCATAATTTCAGTGATTAATAATAGCTTAAGTAAGACATGAATTTTAAAGCAGAAATAGACGTAATGCCGCTTCCAGCGCTTTTAGATCCTCAAGGAAAAGCAGTTTCAAGTAACATGAAAAACATTGGCTTAGAGGAAATTACAAACGTGAGAATAGGAAAGCACATGACACTTTTCATAGATGCTAAAGACGCTGCCCAGGCAGAAGCTAAGGTAACTGAAGCTTGTCAGAAATTGCTTTGCAATGAAATTATGGAAGGCTTCTCTTTTACTTTAGAAGAGGCTTAAAACAGCTCTTTTCTTTATGTTATCCTAATGAGTAAGGTTTTGGCAGTGAATCGTGGTTCCTGAACGAGTTGAATCTTGTTGTTCTGGAATCTTGCGTAAATAGGTTTCAAGAACCAATCACCACAAATTCTCTAAAATTAGCTCTGGTCACTAGGTGTTGATCCGCCTGATAAGCGTTAATAAAAGTAGTAGGCAACTTCACTTTCTTACGTGGATTCCATTTGAATTCAAACCCCGAAATAACACCTGCTTTTTCTTCTACTAAATCTACTTCCTGCTGCTGGCGTGTTCTCCAGAAGTACATTTGAGCGTACATTTTTTTGTACTTGTTCTGCTTTAATCGCTCGCTCATTAAGAAATTTTCCCACAGGGCGCCTTTGTCGTTTCTTATTTCTAATGGATTAAAATTTCCTATGAGCATGTTTCTAATGCCGTTATCGTAGAAGTAGATCTTTTGATTTTTTTTGATTTCGTTTCGCACGTTTCTGCTAAAACTAGAAAGTTTGAAGATGACATAACCTGACTCCAGAAGGTCAATGTATCTGCTCACGGTGTTTTTATCTACCTGAAGTGAATTGGCCAGTTCATTATAACTCACCTCACTTCCTATTTGCAACGCTAATAGCTGAACCAATTTCCTCAGCACCTCTGGCTTCTTCACTTCGGAAATATCTAAAACATCTCTGAACAGATAACTGTCTGTGAGGTTAGAAAGAGCGTCTCTTTCTCCTCCAGGATTATTTATTATTTCTGGATAAAAGCCAAAAAGCAAGCGGTTTTCTATCTGCTGCTCGGCCTCTAAGTAGCCTATTTTAGATTCATATTCCTCCCACGAAATGGGAAACATAATGAACTCTCGTTTTCTACCTGTAAGAGCCTCGTTGGTTTGAGAGTTTATTTCTAGGGCAGAAGAACCGCTCACGTAGAGTTGAATGTGCTTGAACTGATCTGTGATGAGCTTCAGAGTGATTCCTATGTTTTCTATGCGTTGAGCTTCATCTACAAATACGATTTTATGCTCTCCCAGAATAGACCTTAACCGCTCAGTGCTAGGATTGGTAAACGATGCCCTAGTAGCAGGATCATCTCCATTCACGAATAAATAGTCTTTCTTAGAAAGCAGTTTTTCTATCAGCGTGGTTTTTCCCACTTGGCGAGGCCCCAGAATAATACTGGCCTTGCCTGATTTGGCTGCTTTTTTTAATTCTATTTCTAGTGTACGCTCAAACATTATCTAGTCAATCTTTCACCAAATATACGGATTAATTCACCAATTGTTATGCTTTTTGGTGAATGTACTCACCAATTGTTATTCTTTTTGGTGAGTTGGTTCACTGATTGCGATGGTTTGGATTCCATTTTTTTAGTAATTATTAGAGCCAATAAAGCAACAATTACAAACATGATTACAGCAGGGACATATGGTTTACTTGAGCTGGTTAAAACAATTCCCGCTTGATTTTCACCTTGACTTATAGAAACATCTCTGTGTTGTAAATGGGATTGGATTTCATTTGCTGACCACTCCGCATCCTCTACGAAAAGTGCACTTATGAATGGAGTCATTGACGCCAGAATTAAAACTAGCAAAGCCCAAATAATCTTTCCTTTTCTAGAGCTATTAAAAAACTTAAACCATAATAATTGGGAAAATAATAATCCAATTATTAGAACAGGAAAATCAAAAAGCCAGAATAAGTGCCTGCTAGAATTAGCATTGAAGGGTATGTCGCTTATAAATGGAGCAGTTTCTCCAATGTTTAAAAAGCTCCATGTGCTAAAGAAAGTGAGAATAATTAGAAATAGCATTCCACACCATTTTAAAAAAATCAAACTGTAATTGAGTTTGGTTTTATTTCTCCTAAAAAGGAGATTGATTACCTCTAAAAACAGCACAATTAGGCAAGCCATTAGCATAACGACTATAAAAATTTGAGATGCTAAAACTGTAACCATTAAAATTGATTCAAGATTTTAAAATTAGCAAATTTAGCTTCACCAAGTTTACTTCATCTTAACTCAGATTATCCGACTTTTGTCATAGACATGAAAACATTAGAAGAAAATTACTTGGAATCTGAACTAAGCGCACAACCGCTTGCGTCCAAGGCTATTATTCTAATATGTTGTTTGTTAACCAGCCCATTAACAGCAGCAATAATTTATGCTTCAAATCTTTATAGGACTAATCAAGCTGGAAGGATTGTAGGAACATTAATATTAATCTGCCTAGCAGAATTTTTTGTGCAGATGCCTTTTATGGGTTTTGAATGCGATTTTCCATATCCTATTCTGAACTTATTTCTTAAAGGAGTTACGGGAGTTTTTATGATTTCATGGCTTTGGAGCAGACATTTCCCTAAGGAATCGGTCCAACGCTTCGAATTAAGATGGCTGGTGATTGTCTTTGTCATTTATTGCTTAATTCATTTTCTTTTGAATATTTTACTCCAATGCATTGTGTCCTCTTCCCTCTTGCCAAATAACTCCTATATATCGTATCATGGAAGATTCGAGATAATTGTATTAGTTATAACGATTAAATTCATGTGTCAAGTTGTGAAACGATTTTTTAAAAAGTAAATGATTAAGACGTCTTATCTCTCTAAAATCAACCAAACCATGAAACGTAACTGCTAATTACACCGTATCTTTGCACTCGAATAAAAATTCTAAGAAAAATGCACAGATCGCACCGTTGTGGAGAGTTAAGAATCAGCCATGTAAATGAAATGGTTACCCTTTCAGGATGGGTACAAAAATCTAGAGATTTAGGGGGAATGACTTTTGTCGACCTTAGAGACAGATATGGAATTACTCAGTTGGCGTTCAATATGGATACCAATGCTACCCTTTGCGAAGCGGCTAGAAAACTTGGAAGAGAATTCGTTATAAAAGTTACTGGAAAGGTTATAGAGCGTAGTTCTAAAAACGGCCAAATAGCTACTGGTGATATAGAAATAGAAGTAACAGAACTGGAGCTTCTTAACGCTAGTAAAACTCCTCCATTCACTATAGAAGATGAGACGGATGGTGGTGAAGACATTAGAATGAAATACCGTTACTTGGATCTAAGAAGAAATCCTGTAATGAAGAATCTAGCACTTAGAAACAGACTTTCTATAGAGACTAGAAAATACTTAGACAGCATAGAGTTTTTCGAGATAGAGACTCCATACTTGATAAAATCTACTCCAGAGGGAGCGCGAGATTTCGTGGTGCCATCTAGAATGAATCCAGGGCAGTTTTACGCCCTTCCTCAGTCGCCTCAAACATTTAAGCAGTTATTAATGGTAAGTGGTTACGACCGTTACTACCAGATAGTAAAGTGCTTTAGAGATGAGGATTTAAGAGCAGATCGACAGCCGGAATTCACACAGATAGATTGTGAAATGGCTTTCGTAGAGCAGGAAGATGTACTGAATACATTCGAAGGAATGGTAAGACACCTTTTTAGAGAGGTGAAAGAACTAGATCCAGGAGAGTTTCCAAGAATGTATTATGATGATGCCATGAGAATGTACGGTTCTGATAAGCCGGATATTCGTTTCGAAATGGAATTCGTAGATATGGCTCCTGTAGCTAAAAACAAAGGGTTCCAAGTATTCGATTCTCAGGAAGCGATTATTGGAATTAAGGTAGATGACGCTGCTATTTACACTAGAAAACAACTGGATGCATTAACTGACTTCGTAAAGCGACCACAAGTAGGAGCTAAAGGATTGGTTTATTGCAAATGCAATGAAGATGGAACATTTAAGTCTTCTGTAGATAAATTCTTCGATCAAGAAGCACTTGCTGCATGGGCTAGCCATTGCAACGCTAAACCGGGAGATTTACTTCTTCTATTAAGCGGTGATTTAGATAAGACTAGAAAACAGATGAACGAGCTTCGTCTGAAGATGGGATCTGACCTTGGGTTAAGAGATCCGAATAACTTTAAGCCTCTTTGGGTACTTGATTTCCCGCTTTTAGAATGGGATGAAGATACTGAGCGTTACCATGCTATGCACCACCCGTTCACGAGCCCTAAGCCGGAGCACATGGATATCTTAGAGACTAAGCCAGGTGAAGTAAAGGCCAATGCTTATGACATGGTGATTAACGGTGTAGAAATAGGTGGTGGTTCTATTAGAATTCATGACAGAGACATTCAGAGTAGAATGTTCGACCTGTTAGGGTTCACTAAAGAGGAAGCTCAGGCACAATTTGGATTCTTACTAAACGCATTCGAATATGGTGCGCCTCCACACGGTGGATTAGCGTTAGGATTTGATAGACTTTGTTCTCTGTTCGGAGGAAGTGATTCTATCCGTGATTTCATAGCATTCCCTAAGAACAATAGTGGTAGAGATGTAATGATAGATTCTCCGTCTCCTATAGACAGAGCGCAGTTAGATGAATTATTCTTGGACACCAAAGCTCCTGAAGATAAAGCTGAATAATGGCACTGAAGTACAAACGATTATCCAACGCAGAACTTACGGAGTTAAAGAAAGATTTTATTGACTTTTTAGCTTCGCAAAGCATCACTGCACCCGACTGGCAGAAGATGATTTCTGATGAACCAGACCGCTGTCATGGGGTTATAGAATTATTTTCTGACATCGTTTATGAAAAATCTCTAGCGCTAATTAAATGCTTGGAGGTGAAGAAGGATCATCATTGGCAAGTGATGTTTTTCTCTGATGAAACTGCAGAAATGATCGCATTTAAATTACCAGAAGACTCAAAGTACAGCTTTACTTCTCCAAGATTTAACGACATGTTAGCCTCTGGAAAAGTAACATTAGATGGAATGAAAACAGAGGTTTTTACTGGTAAAAAATCATTCAAAGAAGAGCGTTCCAAGGAAGTTTTTCTAGAAATGGAAAAAGGTGGAGTTCCAGCTAGTGAGGCGCTTTGGATTCTTCTTAAAAAACTAGTTCCAGGGAAGAAGTGATATTCGGTATTAATCATCAGAGGACGAAATAACGCAGTTGCTCTAAATATCCTGATCTTTCTTAGAATTCATTTTAGCTTTTAACTTAGTCGCTATAATTATAGCTAAACCTCCGCTTAAAAAGGAAATCAATAAATTGATGGAAAGTAGATAAACATCAACTTCTCCTGAAGCCATAATCGATTGTGGGTTAAATCCAAGTCTCCCGAATAGTTTTATAATAAATATGCTACCAAACACTCCCGCTATGGTGTTTCCAATGAATCCAAACGAGAATTTTGGATATAGTTTTCCGCTGACATTTCCACCTATAATTCCAAGAATGATGCTGAGCAGAGAGATACTAGTAGCTGTCAATTTGAAAATGTTTTAATGGCCATAATCCATGTGGTCAATTTTACCTGCCATAAGACGTTTTTGAATGATCATATAGACGAATAACAGAATGAAACCAACTATTCCCCATCCTAGAGCTACTGAGAGTCCATATTCTTCGGTGGCTGTATTAAACAAAGTAAGCGGCCCATTTACGCTGTTTGTAGAAGGAAGAATCACAGGAAACAATGAAGCCAGTGAAGCTGTGATTCCACCCAAGACCAACATGGTAGATAACACAAATCCGTAGATGTCCTTTTTTAATTTTTTAATAAAAAACAGCCCACTGATTCCTGAAAAATATATGAGTGGAAATACCATAAGCCAAGGAGTTTGAACAAAATTGTCCAAAGCGTCAGGGTTGATCGTCTTCCATGCTGCCAGAGAAATGATAGTAAGAATCACTAAAGAAATATTCAGTCTGAAAATTATAGTTTTTAGTTTTTTATTTATGGAAGAGTTGGTCTTTAGTATCACCCAATTAGCTCCATGAATAGCTAAAACTACAACACTAATCAGTCCTATAATCAAGGTAAACCAATCTATGACTCCCGGATGATCAGATAATGGGCTGAAACTAGAGTCCCAAAGAGGTAAGAAAAAATAATGTGCTTCGTAAAGTGATTCTCCATTTTCTACACCTCCCAAATTTACACCTCTGACTATGTTTCCCAAGGCCATACCAAAGAATAACGCTAATAATAAACTAGAAACCCCAAAAGCTTTATCCCAAATGTCTTTCCACATTTGGTAAGGGAATTGGCTTCTAAACTCCAGTCCTATAGCCCTAAATATGATAAGCCATAAGACCATAATCAATGGCAGATAAAACCCACTAAATACAGATGCATAGAAAGTAGGAAAAGCCATAAATAGCATGCCTCCACCTGCTACTAGCCAAACTTCATTGGAGTCCCAAAATAACCCGGCCGACTTAGCTATGATTTCTTTGTCTTTTTCTTCTCGGGCAAAGAATAAGTGGATTATTCCAGTCCCGAAATCATATCCATCTAGGATGAAAAACATGACTAGAATTATAGCGATAATTATGTACCAAAATATTTCCATGACTTAGTGAGATAACTTCTTAGGTCCTTCGTTAATAATCTTACCTACTATAACCAGGAAGAGAAGACCTAGCAGAATGTATAGGCCTATAAATCCTAATAGAGTAAACAATGTGTTTCCAGCCGAAACAGTGGGTGAGATCCCCTCGCTGGTTTTTAATAATCCATAAACCAAGTAAGGCTGTCTGCCTAACTCTGCTACATACCACCCAGTAATGTTGGCTATGTACGGAAAAGGAACTAACATCATAAGAGACCACAATACGGCTTTGGTCATATGAAGCTTTCTTCTCCATAGTAGAAATCCTGCCAAGCTCATAACTCCGATAAATATAGTGCCCAGCCCTACCATAATGTGATATGAGTAATATAAAGCCGAAATATTATCTGGAAGTTCTTCTTCCTCAAATTGGTCCATCCCGGGAATCTGAGTATCCCAATCCTGATAAGTTAGAAAACTTAAAATGTTAGGGACAGCTATTTTATTATCCAACTTCTTTTCTACCATGTTTGGTTGGCCTACCAGCACTATTTCAGCTCCGGCCTCTTCTGTTTCAAATATCCCCTCCATAGCCGCAAAGGCTGCGGGCTGATATTTAGCCACATTCTTGGCATTCCAGTCTCCTGTAGGAAAAGCTACTAATAGACTAGATGCTAATCCGAATGCTACTCCTGTTTTAAGAAAAAGCTGACCAAACTCCACGTTTTTATTTCTCAAAACGTAAAACGCTCCTATTCCCGCCACCACGAATGAAGAGGTGACTACTGAGGCCATTTGATTGTGTAAAAAAGCGGGAATGAGCCAAGGATTGCTAAACAGAGATGAAAAATTCTCCAAAACGAACTTTCCGTTATCTAGGATTTCATAGCCTACCGGATGTTGCATCCAAGCATTGGTAGCCAGTATAAAATATCCGCTGGCCCAGGAGCCCAGGAAAACCAAAAATGCAGTCAATAGATGTAATCTTTGACCCATTAGTTTCTCTCCGAATATAAAAAGCACTAAAAAGGAGGATTCTAGGAAAAACGAAAACATTCCTTCCATGGCTAAGGTTTGTCCAATGATCCCTCCGGTGAGTTCTGAAAATTTAGCCCAATTGGTTCCGAATTGAAATTCCATGGGTATTCCGGTTACTACACCCATGGTAAAATTAACGGCAAATATTTTCATGAAAAACTTGGCCGCGTCATTGTATTCTTCCTTTTTATTCCTGAGAAAACGCCACTTGAAAAAGACGATCAATAATGACAATCCCATAGTCAACTGAGGGAAAATATAATGGAAAGTAATAGTGAATGCGAATTGAAGCCGATCGTAGAGTAACAAGTCTTCCATGAGAGTAAACGTACTTAAAAAGTTAATCTTTTTGTGTGATCCAAGTTACGAATATCCTCAGTTTATTAGCCCAATAATTATCATTTAAATCTCTCTTTTCAGGGCTATTTATTTAACGCGTTGCAACGCTTCATTTTTATCCACCAAAGACTTGTTTTTCAAACTTGGCCAAATTAACACTTCCTGTTTTGCTAAAAACGGAATGGCCCAAATTGGGAGATGTTTTCATCCAATTACACATCAAACAAATGGTGGTATGTGCC
>CAJXOV010000026.1 GCA_913057815.1 uncultured Flavobacteriales bacterium | reverse complement strand
GTCTCGTGGGCTCGGAGATGTGTATAAGAGACAGCTATACCATTAGCTCCTAATATTACCGGAACACCAATACATAAATCAGAAAGGCCATATTCTCCATCTAACATTACAGAACAAGGGAACATTTTCTTTTGATCACAAGCTATAGCCTGAACCAATCCTGAAACAGCAGCTCCTGGAGCATACCATGCAGAAGTTCCTAATAATTTAGTAAGAGTGGCTCCACCTACTTTAGTATCTTCTTTCACCTGATTTAATCTGTCAGCAGTAAGGAATTCAGAAACTTTAATACTGTTTCTAGTAGCATCAGAAATCAAAGGAACCATTCCTTTATCTGAATGTCCACCGATTACCATTCCATCTATGTCTGAAATAGGACATTCCATAGCTTCCGCTAATCTGAACTTAAATCTAGCAGAATCTAACGCTCCACCCATTCCAATAATTCTATTTTTAGGTAATCCAGTTACTTTATGAGCTAAGTAAGTCATCGTATCCATAGGATTAGAAACTACAATAATTATAGTATCTGGCGAATGCTTAACTAAGTTTTCAGAAACAGTTTTTACTATTCCAGCATTGATTCCGATCAACTCTTCTCTAGTCATTCCAGGTTTTCTAGGAATTCCAGAAGTAATGACACAAATGTCTGAACCAGCAGTTTTAGAATAATCGTTTGTAGAACCAACGATTCTCGTATCGAAACCGTTTAAAGATGCTGTTTGCATAAGGTCCATCGCTTTTCCTTCTGCGAAACCTTCTTTGATATCTAATAAGACTACTTCAGCAGCGAAATTCTTAATAGCGATATATTCAGCACAACTGGCGCCTACTGCACCTGCACCTACAACTGTAACTTTTGTTTTATTGGATGACATGTTTGAAATCTATTTTGTTTCTATAATTGGCTGCAAATTTACGCATTTGACATGCATAATACATCTCCCAAAAAAGTTTCTTAATTCAATAGAAATTAACAATCAACTAGCGCCTAATTTTTTGCATTGCAATATTCACGGCATTATAATTGTTTTAGCTTTGAAGATCTACAATACAAATATGAATTACAGTAAATTTCTATTCAGTCTAGTGATATTTTTTGCGTTGCAAAGCACAGCTCAATTAGATTCCATTCCACAAGGTACTTTTGGTAAAGATTATAACATTACCGATAGTCAAGGGAGAAAACAGGGGGATTGGATGCGAGTCTTCGAAGCTGGGAGTGTTTATTATTTAGGTCAATTCAAAAACGATAAACCAGTAGGTGAGTTCAGATATTATTATGAGTCGGGAGAGTTAATGACTAAAGCTAATCATATAGATGAAATCTCTACGGAAGCTGTGTCTTATAGGTTAGATGGTTCTGTAGTGTCAGTAGGAACATATAAGGATCAAAAAAAGTGGGGATTATGGAAGTTATATGATGAAAACGGAATATTGGCTTCTGAAGAAAACTATGAAGCAGATAGGTTAAGCGGAGTAAGTAAGATTTATTATAAAAATGGTCAACTAGCTAAATCTATGACCTACGTTGATGATGTTTTGAATGGTCAATGGAATGAATACTTTATGAAAGGAGCTCTAAAGGGAGAGGGAGTGTATGTCTCAGGTAAACAGCATGGAAAAGTTCTAACTTATCAAGCGCCAAACATAAAACTATATGAAGGTGAACTAAAAAATGAATTAGCCATAGGAGAGTGGAGACATTATTTAGAAGATGGAAGACTTAAATTAAGGATCCTGTATGATGATGCTGGGGTGGAATTAAGAAGGAAATTTGAAAATGGAGATATAGAAGAATTTTATGATTCAGGAATTCCAAAGTCCTATTATGAATATAAGCGTGGTAAAAAACATGGCCCATTTGAAGAGTTTTATAACATTGGAAACTTTGTTAGAAGAGAAATGATATCAGAACAGCAAGGTCAACCTATTGAGTTTAAAGAAACTTTGGAAGATACTCAGTTAAAAATGGAAGGGGAATATCGAATGGGTAATTTAGAAGGTGAAATTATTTATTACGATGAAAAAGGGATGATTACTAAAAAGGAGTTTTACGAAAACGGTGTCCTTACTGAGCAGTAAACTGCAGAAATACTCATAATAGGGTTAAAAGTTTTAGAGATGTATTAAGAGAGCAATCAGCTATCTTTGTTATATGAGAATCATCTTATTATTATTCTTTCTTTTTTGTTTTGGAAGTACTCTGAATTCTCAAACCGCTCTATTAAAATACTGGGTTCAATTCACTGATAAAGAATCCACTCCTTATTCTGTTTCTGATCCTATAGAGTTTCTTTCACCGCTAGCTATTTCATTAAGAGAAAAGTTTGAAATTCCTATCGAGATCAAAGATCTTCCTGTAGACCCAAGTTATGTTTCTGGTTTAGCTGATATAGAAGGTGTGCGTATAATCCATAGTTCTAAGTGGTTTAACGCAGTAACTATTGAGTTGGTGGATTCCACCTATATAGAATCTGTACTACCGATTATTCTTTCTTCTAATAATGTGTTGGAATTGAAAAATGTGAGTTCCTATTCTAATGCTGGTTTAATAATTAAAGAGAGTGGTTTTGAAAAAAGAAAATCTGATTCTTACGCTACTATTTATGGACCATCCTATGGCCAAATAGCCATTCATAATGGACAATTATTACATGAGCTAGGTTTGAGAGGAGAAGGGGTTCAGGTTGGTGTTTTTGATTCTGGATTTGATGGGGTGAACTTTTTATCAGCTTTTGCAACGCTTAGAGACGAGGGGAGATTGAAGTTTCAGTATGATATAGTTGATGATGATGATAATGTATTAAACGGAGGACATCACGGAAAGTCTGTATTGAGTATAATGACTGCTTTTATGCCTGATTCTATTATAGGCTCTGCCCCTGAAGCTAACTATCATTTATTCCGAACTGAGGATGGATCTAGCGAACACGTTACTGAAGAAGACAACTGGATAAGGGCTTTAGAAATGGCAGATTCTATGGGGATTCAATTGATAAACTCATCATTAGGCTATACCACTTTTGATATTGAAGATAACAGCCATTCTTATGAGGATATGGACGGGAATACGACTCGGATTTCAGTAGCGGCAGATATAGCGGCATCTAAAGGGATGTTGATAGTAAATAGTGCTGGAAATAGTGGTGATGATCCATGGTTTTATATAGGAGCTCCTGCGGATGCTGATAGTATTTTATCAGTAGGAGCAGTCTCTGATAAAGGAGAATATGCGTGGTTTAGCAGTCAGGGACCTAGTTTTGACGGAGATGTGAAACCTAATGTTTGTGGAGTTGGATATCAAACGGTATATGCGGATCTAACAGAAGGAATAAAGCGAGGAAATGGAACAAGTTTTAGTTCACCCGTTATAGCAGGTTTAACGGCTTGTTTATGGCAGGCGTTCCCTGAAAAATCGAATATGGAAATCATAGAAGCTATCGAGAATAGTTCTCACCTTATAGGAAACCCTAATGATTCATTAGGATATGGTATTCCAGATTTTTTTCAAGCATTTAGAAGTTTGTCTGAAAATGAAGGATTTGTTGATTCTGGGTTTATTGTATATCCAAATCCTTTTAATGAGCTTCTTCAAATTGCTTATCCAAATGGAGAGATTGAATCTATATCCATAGTTGACGCTATGGGTAAATTAGTATATAATTCAACAGATTCTTTGTTAGGTGAAGGAATATCTGTCTTGGTTTTAAATTCAGAAGTAGCTGATTTGTCTCAAGGGATTTACTATTTAAATTTCTTGAAAGAGGATAAAGTCTTAAAGGCCGTAAAAATTGTAAAGAACTAGATTAATTTTTTATGAGACGTGTGTAAATGACTTGGTCGATCATTGATATTTTTACTGTGTACATTCCGCTTTTTAAATTAAAAATATCTGATGATAAATTCTCTTTGTGAGTCATCCTTTCTTCAAGTACTTTTTTTCCTTCATTAGAATAAAACTCTATAAAACATGGGACAGACAATTCATGATATTGAATAAGCCCTCCAGTAGGGTTTGGATAAATGAAAAAATCGGAGGCAATATCTATTTCAGAATTACTTTCAATTGTTTCTATTGTGAAATCCTCATGGTATGTGCATCCATTTCCATCTGTAACTAAGACGTAATAATCACCTGGGGTTAAGTCCGATTCAGTTTGAAGTTCATTGTTAGAATTGTATAATTCTAGGTAAATTTCTTCTTCGGTATTTACGAGCAAACTTCCAGGTTCATCTCCAATTTGAGGAGTGATATTGAGCTCATAAATTAATAAAGGCAGTAGATCAATGGAAAAGTCGGTAAAATGTTCACACCCGTTATTATCGGTAGTAATAATGGTGTTTTCTCCTACAGCTATAGAGTTTAGATCATCAATAGAGTATTCAAAAGGAGGGGAGCCACCGAAAGAATTAATTTCTATAGAGCCGAAATCGGAACTATCACATGGTTGGCTCAGCACTTCAACGGAAGAATAAATTGATGATGGAGAAAACAGTTCAATTTGTGTTGATATAGGACAAAAGAAACTGTCGACTATTTGGACTGTTGAAATTCCATCAGGTAAGTCTTGATAAATCGAACTTTCTAACTCTCCTGCCAGATTATAATGTGTGATTAATGCAGCTCCGTCTTCAGAATCGAAACATGATGGGGCTATGGTTGATACAAAATTCAATTCAATGTCAGGTTTGAACAATACCACAATAGTATCAGAATAAATATTTATGCCTGGTTCTACTTCTAGAAGGGCATAATATTCACCAGGCGTATCTATACTGAGTGAAGGTGTAGTTTCTTGATTATTCCAAGTAGAGTTGAAGTATTGGATTGAACTTTCAATTTCAATTTCTTCACCTGGGCATATGTAAATAGTGTCCCCTAGGTTTAAACTAGTCTCGAACGTTTGTCCTTCTTTAAAGTTATATGTTTGGAAAGGGGTAAGGTTATAATGGTTTTCTGTTAAGCCCGATGTCCAGTGAATGGATAAGCTGTCAATAAAGAGTTTGTCACTCATTCCTAGGATGTGAGTGTAACTATCTTGAGAGAGATAATTAGAACCTGCAAAAACCGTATTTACCGCAGGTACTCCGTCCATGTAATATTCATACTGAACCCCAATTCCAAAAAAGTTATTAATAGCTCCAGAAAATTTAGCTTTTAACCAATTTCTTTGATTTGCTGTGTTAATGTATACTTCAGTGTTGGCTGGGGCTTCATTTAAGAAGGTGATATCATAAAATCCATCCGAGTTAAAATCACCTTTGGCCACACCATAAGAAATTGACATTTGCTCATTAAAATTATTAGGAGATTGAGTAAAAGAATCTCCATTGTTTCGGAAAAGCATATTGGAGCATCCTGCTCCGCAACCTGCACCTGACGAAAGCGCTAAATCTGTGAATCTATCATTGTCATAGTCAATCGGTAAAGCTCCCCAGTTAAATAAGTAACTCTCTGCTCCAAAGTCAGGAAACTGGTCTTCATAAGATTGTGTTTCAGGATTATAAATTAATAAGTGACTACCATTTGGCCAGGTGTTTGTGAAATAAATGTCATGAAACCCATCAAGGTTGAAATCGAAGATGGTGTTGGTCATAGCATCTTCTATCAGGTTTACACCAGCTGATTCTGAAATATCTTCAAAATATCCTAGTCCAGTATTTCTATAGAGCGAGTTTTCATAAAATCTATCATTTATTATATGTAAATCTAAGAGTCCGTCTTTATCATAATCATAGAATGAAGATTGAAAGCTCATTTTATCTCCATCATCAATACCGTATTCACTGGCTCTTTCAGTAAAAGTGTTGTCACCATTATTTACAAAAAGTAAATTTTCACTACCGAGATCTGGGCAGTCTTGCCCGAAAAAATAACGATTGAGGTATACATCCTGTAAACCATCTTGATTGATATCTACCCAACTGTGACCATAATTATGACATGATTCATTAGTAAGAAGAGCACTTTCTGTAATATCTACAAGCTCTAAATCCCCAATATTCTCGAATAAGAATAAACTTCCATCATGTACAGTTAAAGATAAATCTAAGTCAAAATCGTTGTCATAATCAATCCAACAAACGGACTTTACTTCTCCAAACTCGCGATCGATTAAGTCGAGTTTAACAAAAGAATCGCCAGTATTTTGAAAAAAGAATATAGTAGAATCTACGGATGGAAGAGTAATGTCATCTAGTCCGTCTTGATTAAAATCTGCACAACTCAATCCTGCCCCGTATTCACTGTTGCTAGGAAATGAGTGAATCACACCAAGTTCTACAGCTTGATTTTCGAAATTCTGACTAAATATTTTTAAGCTGAAAAATTCTAACATTACCCACGAAATGATAAAGATCCTGAATGATAACTGTAGAATATGCTTCATACTTTTATTTATGTTACTGCGGTTATAGCTCTCCATTTCTAAATTTTTATTATTGTTCTAGTTATGGTTTCTAGCCCCTTTTTGATTTGAACAAAGTAGAAGCCTTCTTTTAAACTTTCGAGGTTTATAGAATTAGTAGTTTCAGGATTTACATTTTTAGTAAGAAGTTCTTTTCCATCGGCAGAGTAAACGCTAATAGAGAAGGATGAATGAACATTATTTACATTCAGGAGTTTTTCACATGGATTTGGATAAAGTTCTAATGATCCTTTTAACAGAGAGTTACCGGTGGTAGTTAAGGTTTCAATAATAAATTCTTCAGAATAGACACATCCGTTTTCGTCAGAAAAATTAATAATGTAAGTGCCAGCTGTTAGATTCTCAGGATCTTGAGATAGACCTTCTTCATTAATGATGTCTATTATATTGACGTCAGATCCATTTAGTATTTCGATGTTCCCTGGTGTACTTTCTATTTGATGCGTAACTTCAAACTCAATGTTAACTATTGGAGAAAGCTCTAGAAAAAAGTCAAAAGTAAATGTGCACTCATTTTCATCTTCAGTGGTAATAGTGTTTTGACCATATGGAATGGTATTTAAATCTTCCAAAGAATAAGAATACGGAGCTGTTCCACCCAATGTGAAAATCTCTATCTCACCTAAATCATTACTGTCGCAAGGTAGTTTTATGTATTCAGCATATGAATAAATTGGTGCAGGAGCGAACAATTCCACTGCTATCGAAACAGGACAATAATAATCATCTGAGATAGTAAGAGTATTCAATCCATCTCCTAAATCAGAAAAATTGGATATTATTTCATTACTCGAAATGTCAAGATGATTTAAAGCCGTAGTTCCATCAGACAATCCAAAACAAGATGGATTTTGGGTTTCAACAGAATTTATGATTAAGTCTTCTTTGAGTGTAACAAAAACGGTGTCAGAACATATATTTATGTTAGGTTCTATTTCAAGAATAGCGAAATATTCCCCAGGTGAATTTATGATAAGAGAATCTGAGCTAAGTCCATCATTCCATGTTGTATTTAGATATTCGATACTTGTACTTAATTCTATCTCTTCACCTAAACAGATGAAAAGAGAATCAGATAGAATATCCAAGGTGACATCAAAGGTTTGACCTTCCTCAAATGAATGCGTTAAGAAAGGACTTAAATTATAATGTTTTTCAATTAAACCAGTGGGCCATTGAATTAAAAGACTGTCAATGACGTTTTCATTTCCTAAACCAATAATATGTGTATAGCTATCCTGTGCTAGATAGTTAGTTCCTGCAAAAACTGTACTTACCGTAGGGAAACCATTTATAAAGTATTCATATTGAACACCAATACCGAATTGATTATTACAAGATCCTGAAAAATTGACTTTTAGCCATTTATTGTTATTGGTTGTAGTATTTACATAGACTTTAGAAGTATTAGGGGCTTCATTTAAAAAAGTCAAATCATAATACCCATCAGAATTAAAATCACCTTTAGCTACACCGTAGGTAGCTGAAGAATCTTGGTCAAAGTTATTGACTACTGGATAAAAAACACTACCATTATTTCTAAAGAGTAAATTTAAATAGCCATTTCCAAAGTTTGTTCCTGAAGCTATGGCTAAATCAAGTAATCGGTCATTATCATAATCTAATGATGTAGCTCCCCAATTGAATATATAGCTCTCGGCACCAGAGTTTGGAAAAAGATCTTCGTATAGCTGGTCTTCAGGGTTGTAAGCTAATAAATGACTTCCTTCATTATTAGTATTAGTGAAAAATATATCTTGATATCCGTCATAGTTATAATCAAAGATAGTATTGGTCATAGCATCTTCTATCAAGTTGGTATTGGTTTGAATAGATACGTCCTCAAAATATCCTAGGCCTGTATTCCTATAGAGGGAGTTTTCGTAAAACCTATCATTAATGACATGTAGGTCTATCAAGCCATCTTTGTTATAATCATAAAAGGATGATTGAAAACTCATTTTATCACCATCACTAATACCGTACTCAGCTGCTTTTTCAGTAAAAGTGTTGTCTCCGTTATTTACAAAAAGGAGATTTTCAGTGTTCTCATCTAAACAGAATTGTCCAGAATAGTAACGATTTATATAGACATCTAATAATCCGTCTCCATTTATATCTATCCAACTATGGCCAAAATTTTCACAAGCATCATTAGTCATTAGAGAATTTTCGGTTATGTCTACTAGTTCTAAATTTCCTGTATTTTCAAAAAGAAAAAAACTTCCTTGGTATTCTGTAAAGGATAAGTCTAAGTCAGAATCATTATCAAAATCTATCCAGCATAATGATTTTACCTCTCCAAACTCTTGATCTAATAAACTGAGTTGAATGAATTCCTCTCCCGTATTTTGATAGAAGAAAATGATAGAATCTTTGGAGGGTATTGTGATGTCATCTAAACCATCTAAATTAAAATCAACACAACTTAACCCTGCTCCAAAAGTACTATCGCTATATGAATGATCCACGCCTAATTCCGAAGTTTGGTTTTCGAAATTTTGACTATTAGACTGATGAGTTTTTGTCAGGCAAAACAGGAGAGTTAGAGCGTAGGGACAAGTTCTCTTTATTATTAGAAGAAAATGAGTTTTATTCCTATAACATGTTGATTTATAAGAGTAACAAAGATCTCGACTCGAAGTAAAAAATACAAGTTCGCGATATAGTTTAGCTAATGAACTATGAATCGTAAAAATAAATTTTTTAAAAAGCAAGGTCGAGTACTGAGCAAAACAGTACACAAGCATAACATTTTAATTAAGGTATGAGTAAGTTAACGTTTTTTATCAACTGATCTTAATTAAAGTGAGATTTTCTAACCAAGTCTTGTATTTAAACCATTATTTGAACAAGTCCAATCATAAACCCAATAGTGGTTAAATCTGTGTATTTGTCTCTTTGAGTTTCTGGGATTATTTCTTCTATTACCAAGTATATCATAGCTCTTGCTGCGAATGCTAAACCGTAGGGGAGAAGAAGTTCATAAACAGTCACTGCTAAATCGCCAATAACTGCAGCAACAAGTTCGACTATAGCTGATAATTGACCATATCAGAAACTTTTTAAATTTAGATAATCCTTCTCTTCTCAATGGCATAGAAACAGCAATTCCCTCAGGGAAGCTTTGAATATCTTTTCCTATGGTAATAATAGCAGCTTAGGTTATAGACCCGGCTAACGCGTATTCACTTTACTCCCCAAGTATAAAACATATAAATTTTTTCATTGATTTGGAACTATTAAAATCTATTAGACTTTTAAAGCGACTAATCAACTTTTGATTATTTTTTTAGTAATCGTGCGATTTTCTGACTGAAATATTATCATATAAATTCCGGGCTTTAAGAAGGAAAAGTTAATAGAGTTATCTTGGATGCTAACTCTATTTAATATAAATACTTCTTCACCTTGAACAGACAATACACGAACAGTAGTGTCTGAATCGTAATTATTCACATTTAAAACATCATTGCATGGGTTAGGATAAATCAATAAACTTTTTTCAAGGTGAGATTCTGCAATATTGGTTATCAATTCTATTGTAAATTCTTCTGAAGAGTTACACCCATACTGGTCAATTGATATTAGAGTATAACCCCCTGCTTCTAACTCATTATGCATATGTGATATAGAATCCATGTCTAGGACGTTTAGTAATTCTATATTATTGTTAACAATAATTGCGCTTCCTAATGTGTTGCCAATTTGATTAGTAACCTCTAATTCTAAGTCTACTTCAGGAGCTAAATCTAAATAGAAATCAAATGAATAACTACACCCATTGGCATCAATGGTAGTAATAATATTTACGCCATAAATCAGAGAATCTAATTGTCCATACTCATATGGAGACACACCTCCAAAAGAAGTAAGTGATATACTTCCTATATCGTTTGAGTCACAAAGAAGTGATTGAAAATTTATATCGGAATATAAAGGTGAAGGTTGCAAAATTGAATATTCTATCTGAGTTGGACAGAGTTCCTCTATTTGTAAAGGATAATTAAAATAACCTGCACTTAAGTTATTCGTTGAATAATAATATATCTCTTCATCTTCTGGTAATTTATATTCAATTGTTACTTGTCCGTTTTCAAGTCCATTGCAAGTGATTTCAGTTGTGATTATTTCCTGAATAAGTGGGTAGTCAGCAAGAGCTATAGTAATAGTGTCTGTGATAGTTGATATTCCTCCATTACTAAACACTGTAGCCCAATATGTTCCTGGTTCAGAAACCTGAAGCAACAAGGAGTTAGAGTTAGTACTCCAAATCACACTATCAGCTTCAATATCAACCGAAAGTTCCGTTATACTTCCTGGGCATATTTCTAAACTATTAGGAGGCTGAATTAAAGCCTTAATAGTTGAACCTTCAGAAATTCTCTCTGAACTATTGATAGATAGATTATAGTGTGTTTCTTCTAATCCAGAAGGCCATAAAAGTTGAATAGAATCAATTTGACTGGAAGTTCCTAAACCAAAAATTAGTTTTTGAGAATCCTGACTACAAAAATTTGTGCCACAAAAATGAGTATCGAAGTACGAATTCCCTTCCGAAAACACAGTAATTTCAGTACCTATAGCGTCTCTGTTCGAAATTGTTCCTTGCAGAGAAATTTTAATGAACCCGTATAGGTCATTACCTGTGTTTTTTAACAATAATGAATTGCAAGGAGCAGTGTTTAATACTAATAGGTCATAAAACCCATCGTTATTGAAATCACCTTTAGAAACTGAATATGAATTCTCATTGTTCATTGGAATTATTTCAGTGGATACAGATAAATCTCCTGACCCATTATTAATTATCAGATTATTATGATTTGGACCAGGAAAAGAGCTGCATACATATAAATCTTTCCGTCCGTCATTGTTGTAGTCTATCCAATTGGCACCCCAGCATGTTTGTTGAATCTCAGCTCCTGAATTTGGGAATAAATCTTGATAAATCCCACTATTCAAGTTTTCAAGCAAGTGATTTCCAGGAGAGTCATTTGTAACATAAATATCAAGGTCAAGATCATTGTCGTAATCACCTATTGTAGATGTCATAGCGAAAATGGCAATATCTGCATTAGAAGTAACAGAAGCATCAGTAAAAGTGCCGTCTCCATTGTTTAAGAAAAGTGCATTTGGCCACATGAATCTATCATTTACTACATATAGATCTATGTTACCGTCTTTATTAAAATCAGCCCATGTACTAGAAAAGCTTTGCTGAAATCCATTTCCTACTGCGGCCTGGGTTGTAACCTGTCTCTTATACACATCTGACGCT
>CAJXOV010000025.1 GCA_913057815.1 uncultured Flavobacteriales bacterium | reverse complement strand
GATTTTAAGCGCTGCGCTTATTTCTGGTGGAGTTTTTGGTCAAGTTAACAAGCCATCTGCTCAATTAGTGAAAAACAATGCAGACAGAATATCTACAACAGTAGATGTACTTCCAACTACAGATAGAGATATTATCTGGGAAAACACTTTTTCTGACGCTAATGACTGGACTACTGGAGAGTTCGGAGCTGTTGGATTAAATTTCGAAATAGGTACTGGTTTAGAAACTGGAGGAGCGGCTACTATTCCTACTATTAACTCTGTTACTTATGATGATGGAGCTGCTATGGTAGATTCAGATGAGTGGGCTAACCAAAGTGGTATTGAAAACTGTTGGATACAAAACACAACAGCTATTGACTTAACTGACCACCCATATGTTCACCTAGAATTCGCTACTCAATATTATATGTGGGACGGTGGAGCTAGTGATGGTAACGAATATTGTTTAGTAGAAATTTCTACTGATGGTATTAACTGGCCAGATGTTGAAGAGTACGAAGTAGCAGATGCTGATTCAGGAACTAGATTTGAAGTTTGGCCTGATATGGAAACTCAAGATTTCGTTGCTAACCCAACTTTAGTGAGATTTGATATTTCTGAAGTAGCTGGTGGAGAAGCTGAAGTATTTATCAGATTCAGATGGGTAGGAACTTTTGGTTATGCATGGTTCTTAGATGATGTCTCAATTTTTGACGGATTCGAAAATGACCTTTCTGTACAAGGAAATGCTTTTGCAAATGGTTCTTCTTATACTAACGTTAATGGAACTAGTTTTGTAGCTGTTGAAGAAGTTGACGGAGAAATTTTAACTGGTTTAGAATATTTCCAGTATCCAGCATCTCAAAGACCTGATGTAATGGCTTACACACCTATCATCAACTGGGGATCTGTTGATCAAAGTGAGGTGATTCTTACAGGAGAATTTAATGGAGAAGTGAATACTTCTGAAACAGTAGCTGTAGCTGCTGGTGAAGCTGTAGATTCTTTAGCGGTTCTTCAATGGGCTACTGATGGTCTAGATGTAGGTGATTATGACTTTACATTAACTGTAAGTGGTGAGCTTGAAGATGATGATGCTTCTAATAACTCAGCTGTAGCAGGTATTGCTATGACACAGCACATTATGGCTAGAGATAATGGAACAATCAGAGGTCAGTTCCCTGGAAATAACGACCAAGGTGTAGGATTCTCTGCAGGTTCGTTATTTGAAATGTTTGGAGATGGAACTATTTATGCTATTGATTTCGCATTGACAAACAACACTGTTCCTGGAGAAGAGATGTTAGTTCAATTATTAGACGGTTCTTCTGAAAACTTTGACCCTCTTTCTGAGTCGGATGAAGTTATAATTTGGGAAGGAAATTATAATGATTTCTCAGGTGGAGATGTTACATGGGTAACTGTTGTTTTAGAGCAACCTATTGATGTAACTAATGGAGACTTAGTATTACCAGTAGTAACTTACTTTGGTGGTGAAGGTCTTCAAGTAGCAGAAGCACAAGGTGCTCCAGATCAAACTGCATTTATTTTTGGTGATTTCGGAACTGCAGGTGTAGACTGGTATTTCACAGGCGATATCCCAATGGTAAGATTGAATTTTAATGAGGATGCCGTAACTTCTATTGATGAAGTGGTTACTGATAACTTTACTTTAGGACAAAATGTACCTAACCCAGCTAACGGAATGACTTCTGTTAATTATTCGTTAACACAAACTGCAGATGTTCAGTTTGAAGTTATAGATTTAACTGGAAAGCACATCTTCTCTTCTAAAGAAGGAAGAAGAGCTGCAGGTTCATACACTATTGACTTTAACACTGCTGAATTAGCAGCTGGAATGTATAACTATTCTTTAGTAGTTAATGGTGAAAAGGTAACTAAGAGAATGATCGTTAGATAAACAATCAGAAAATATAGTTTGAGAAAAGGGTCATCTGAAAAGATGACCCTTTTTTTATGTTCATACTGAGGGTAATTTATCTTGAAGTTGTACCTTTCACATAAAATATAGTTAACATGAAAAAAATTTACACTTTTATCTTTACTGTTCTAGCCACAGTAGGTGCAATGGCACAGAACATTCAAACTCTACCAGCCCAATTAGCTTCTGAAATAAGAGCTAATGATGAGGTTTCTCAACCTTCTTTAAGAGGTGGTGATGTTGTCCCTTTTTGGTACAGCGATTTTTCTGATGCTACACTTTGGGAAACAGAAGCCGTAGTAGGAAATTACGATTGGGTAATAGGAGATACTGAGAATGGATGGTTTTATAACGGAAACATTAATTCTGCTTCAGGTGGTGAATATGCATTTGTATGGAACGGAGACGCTCAGGATGAAACAGAAACTCTTCTTCAATCTCAGTACTTTTTAACAACGGCTCAAGCAATAGATGTTTCTACCATTGAATCTGCTATACTTCAGTTTGAGATGTACGGTGCTAGGTTTACAGATTCTTTAAAAGTAGAGGTGAGTAACGATGGCGACAACTGGGAGCAAATCGGAAATCAACAAGATATTGGTCAGCTTACAGCTGGCGGTGGTTCAGTTACTACCAATACTATAACTAGAACTTATAATATGACCTTAAATGTTCAAGGACAGAACGATCTTTGGATTAGGTTTAATTATGAAACAGCTACTTCGGGAGTAGCTTATGGTTGGTTCATAGATGATGTAACAGTATTGATCCCAGAAGAAAATGATTTAAGTATGGAAACAGTTTATACTGGAGATATAATTAATGATTTTGAATATACCATTACTCCATTAGAGCAACTTCACACGTTAAATTTAGGAGGAGAAATCACTAATTTAGGAGGATTGGAAGCGGTGAACGCTAAGATGACTGTTGAGGTTTTTCTAGAAGACGAAATGGTTCCAGTTTACACTGGTGAAAGTGATCCAACTAATATTGTACAAGGTGAAACGGCTCAGTTTTGGATTTTTACAGATTTCATTCCTGAAACTCTTGGTGATTATAACGTGGTTTATACAGCGGTTCAGGATGGCTCAGAAGGTTTGCCAGAAGACAATGTGAATGAGAAAGAATTTAGAATAGATGAAATATTTTGGGCAAATGATGACTATAATGACCTAGGAGCAGAATTTGACGGAGCTCTTGGTGAAGCTACTACATCTAACGAATGGATATTAGCTACTACATTCACTTGCTTTGAACCAGGAACAAGGTTTGAAGCCGCTTCTATTAGTTTAGGTTCAGGAACCCAATCAGGTCAAGAAGCAGCCATTGTTTTGTTTTTAAATGGAGCTACGCCAGAGTTTATAACGGCTACAGAATTTAGTATTGAACAGTCTGATATATTCGGTAGCGGTTTTATGGCCATTGAAATGGACGATCAAATTGAATTAACACCAGGCGAGTCTTATGTGGTAGGAGTTCAGCATCTTCAAGGAGAAGGAACATTAGAATTAGATGCATCAGAATACGATAATGATTTCTCAACTTTGATATTTGGAAATTTCGGAGCAGGAGGAGCTCAGGACTGGTTTATATTCGATGATATATCCCCAGCAATCAGAATTAGTACAAGTGATATAATTTCAGTTCCTGAAATAAATGAGAAAAATCTTACAATAGGTCAGAACTATCCGAATCCAATTTTGGGAAAAACAACCATTCCTTACATACTAGATGTAGCTCAAAAACTATCTTTTGAGATTACTGATATGACAGGAAGAGTAGTTTATTCTGAAGATTTAGGAACCGTTTCTGCAGGAAGTAAAACTTTAATACTAAGTGATTTGGACTTAACAGTTGGTTTGTATAACTATAGTTTTATTGGAGAAAATTTCAAGGCTACAAAGACACTTTCAAGTAATTAACAATCAGTAGGAAATATCTTACTTTTTTATGAGCCGATTCTCACAGAATCGGCTCTATTTTTATACGCACATTTGTATCCTAACTTTAAAATGTCGTAAATGAAACACTTATTCTCTCTAGTGCTATGCATGTTATTGTGCTTAGTAGGAGCTGTAGCTCAGACATATGAGTACACTCCTGATAATGGAACTTATGAATTTGAAAGAGCTGAAGAAGAATCACTTCGAATAGAAGAAGTCTTCTGGGAAGAAGATTTTTCAGATGGTATTCCTGTAGGTTGGACCAATACTAATTATGACACTGGTTTAGTTCTTACTGATGCTAAGTGGGAGTATAGAAGTTCTACCACTACACCGAACAACCTTATAGGAACAGCAGGAAACTGTATTGATGATGGTCTAGAAGGTGGAGAACCTATTTTGTCACCTACGGCAGACAATGGATTCTTAATCTTTGATTCTGATTTTTGGGATTCTTCGGAAGGAGACTGTGGAGATTTCGGTTCGGGTATTTCGGCAGCCCCTCATAATTCTTCTTTGACAACCGCTTCTCTGGATTTAACGGATAAAGTGTATGTGGCTTTAGAGTTCAATCAGTATTTGAAAAATTTCGACTCAGTTACTAAAATTCAGTTAAGTGTAAACGGAGGTGAATTTCAGGATGTGATTGTAAATGATTTTACTGGAACCAATGCGAGTTCTCCGAGAGACATGAGAGTTAGAAAAAACATTTCAGGTCTCGCTGGGGGAGAATCTGATGTGAAAATTAGGTTTTCGTTTAGTGGATCTTATTACTTCTGGATGATTGATGATATTCAATTAATCTCTATTGAACAGAATAATGTACAGATCGACCATACTCTTCATGGTGATTTAGATATTCAATCGTCAGATGATTTTGAAGATTTTCTGGGAATGCAGTATTTTAAGTATCCATCTTCATCTACCATCGAACTCGACTTATCAGCACAAGCCGAAAACAGAGGAGGAGAAGCTCAAATGGGGGTTAACTTAACCACCACAATTACACAAGGAGGATCTGAAATAGACTCAAGTGTTTCAGGAAATGTCACTTTGTTTCCAGATGAGTCAACAACGTTTGAAACAGGGATTGTGGCACTTCCATCTGACGTAGAGACTTACGAGTTAGAATATGTCATTTCACAAAACCAAGAAGATGAATCACCTGATAATAATGAGGTGGTAAAAACTATAGAAGTAACGCCAAGTACTTTAGCTCGAGATGAAGGAGGGGCTGATTCTTATTATTTCCCAGCTGAAGAATTTGATAATACTACTTACGAAGTTGGTGCTGTTTACGTTCCTTCTGATGAAGGTAATGAGCTTTACAGTATTTCTGCAGGAATGAGTTCAAGTACATTAACAGGATCACATTGCTACGCCACCTTATATGGCTTCTCTTTAGATGAAGGAGTGATTTTGGAACCAATAGCTACCACAGAACTCCAGGTAGTGCAGTTCTTCCATTTAAATAGTTTTGGAGATGAGCAAATGATGGTGTTTAATTTTGATACTCCAATTTCATTAATTGAGGACTCTACTTATTTAGCAGTAGTCGGAACTATCGACACCCCTTCTGAAGTTACTTTTTCTATGAGTGGTGAGGCACAGCCATTAACTGCTTGGGCTAGATTTAATGATGATGATGGAGTTCCTTCTTTGAACTATTTGGATAGAATTCCTATGGTGAGAATGAATTTCGATGTATTGGTAGATGTTGAAGAAACTGAAACGAACGCAGTAAAAGCCAGTATATACCCTAATCCAGCATCTGATGTAATTACTCTCGAGTATGATTTGGCATCAAATGCAGAATTGATAATTGGTCTTTTTGATATTCAAGGAAAGCATTTGGAAAATTTATATGTAGGAAACGATCAAGCTGGATCTCACAAATTAACTATTGATGTGTCTTCATTGCCTACCGGTTCGTATGTAATAAGGATGAACAGTGAGCTAGGTAAACTTGAGAAAACTCTGGTTATCGAGTAGAAAAAATATTTTAAAGTTATATGAAACGCCTTGCTTTGTAGCAGGGCGTTTTTTGTTTCTAATATTAGCGTAGCAATAGTTAATTTTACACCATGGGATTGAAGAAATTGGTGGCACTACCATTGGCCAAGAGAGTAAAAAAAAGACTGCTTAAGAAAGCTGGCTCTGCTGCAGAAACTCAATTGAAAGTCTTAGATTCCCTTATTAATTCAGGTGCTAAGACGAAATACGGTTCTGATCATGGATTGAAATCTGGGATGGACTATCACTCATATAAATCCACTATTCCAGCCAAAGATTATGAGGCTTTTCGGCCATATGTTGAACAGATAAAAGCCAACGCTTCAGATGTGCTTTGGCCAGGAAAGCCAGACTATTTATGCAAAACATCTGGTACTACTTCTGGTGCTAAGTACATTCCTTTAACGAAGGAGAGCCTAAAGACTCAAATAGCAGCTGCTAGGAATGCATTATTCTGTTATGTGGCGGAATCGGGAAATTCAGATTTTTTAAATGGGAAGATGATTTTTCTTCAGGGAAGTCCTTTATTAGAAACACTTCCTTCAGGTGTGAAATTTGGACGGTTATCTGGCATTGTGGCTAATTACGTCCCTGCATATTTACAGAGAAACAGAATGCCAAGTTTCGAAACTAACTGCATAGAAGATTGGGAAGAAAAAGTGAGTGCTATCACTGATGAAACATTGAAGGAGGATATGACTTTGATTAGTGGAATCCCTAGCTGGGTGCAGATGTACTATGAAGAGCTTTTAAAAAGAACTGGTAAAAAGAAAATCAAAGAAGTATTCCCTAACTTCTCCTTATTCGTTTATGGAGGTGTAAATTTTGATCCTTACAAAGAGCGTTTTAAAGAATTAATAGGAGAGGAAATCCCTACAATTGAGTTATATCCAGCTAGTGAGGGATTTATAGCTTTTCAGGATTCTCAATCTGAAAAAGGAATGCTCTTAAATATAGATGCAGGAATGTTCTTTGAATTTATTCCAGCTGAAGAAGCTAGCAATGAAAATCCTACCAGACTGCACGTAGGGCAGGTAGAATTAAATAAAAACTACGCCCTTTTGATCACATCTAATGCTGGCTTGTGGGCTTATAGCATAGGAGATACTGTAGAATTTACTTCGTTAAATCCACCTAGAATTAAGGTGACAGGAAGAATTAAACATTTCACTTCTGCATTTGGTGAGCATGTCATAGGAAAAGAAGTAGAAACTGCCATGACAGCTGCCTGCGAAGAACATGGGGCGAGTATCCGAGAGTTTCATGTGGCTCCACAGGTAACTCCTGTAGAAGGATTACCATACCATGAATGGCTTGTTGAGTTTGAAAGTAAACCAAAAGATAAAAATGCTTTCATCAATAGTTTAGAGAAAAGCATGAAGGAGCAGAATGTATATTACTTGGATTTAATAAAGGGAAAAGTACTGAGAGAGTTGGTTATTTCTGAGTTGGACTCCAGTGCTTTCGAAAGCTATATGAAGAGTCAAGGAAAACTGGGAGGACAGAATAAAGTTCCTAGATTATCTAACGATAGAAAAATAGCTGATGCACTGGCACAGTATGTGGTTAACTAATGCTATTAACAATGCTTTGGCATTCTAAACGTTTTATCAGAATGAAGCTCTTTCTTACCTTATTATTAGTAATTATTGCAACGCTAGTAGATGCACAAATTAGTGTGTCGGAAAGAGTAATTAACTATGGAAATATAGGACCTGATACTAGCCTAGAAAAGGAGATTTACTTGGTGAATACTGGAACAAAGTCTTCCCTATTATTAACTAATGATTTTCCTAGAGACTATGCAGCTCATATCAGTTCTAAAAGTGTGGCTCCAGGAGATACTGTATATCTCAGGTGGAAATTCAATCCATTCTCAGAAGGTGTATTTAACGATAAAATCACCATCTGGTTCAGCACTATGAATGAGCCATTGGAGATAAAAATCAAGGGAAATGTAAAGTATATAGATCCTTATGGAAATCCATCATGTCCTAATTTTAACGAGAGACCTGCAGGTCATGAAAAGACATTTGTTACGGATTTCGTGGTTCAGGAAGAAGGAACTAAAGAGAGAATAAAAGGTGCTCAAATCAGACTTATAGATAGAGGCGTAGTAGCAGTAGATTTATCTACAGATAGGAATGGAGAACGTTCAGCGAAACTGCCTATACGGTATTTCTATTTTCTGGTGGAAGCAGAGGGCTATGAATCTGCAGAATTATACAGTTATGTAAACTCTAAAAACCACCGTTTTGTTTTTGACTTAACTCCATTGCTAGTTCCCGAACCAGAAGTTGTAATTGTGGAGGAAGAAGAAATAGCAGAAGTTATTGAGGAAGTTCCAGAAGAAGAGTTAATGGAAGAAGAAGAAGAACTTGAAATAGCCGAGGAAGTGAAAGAGGAAGAACTTGTGGAGATCATGCCAGACGAGCCTTTTTCTGAATTTGACTCTAGGGTTTACAAACCAAATAATATTGTCTTCTTGGTTGATGTATCAGGCTCTATGAATCAGAATGGAAGGATGGACATATTAAAAGCCTCCATGATAGAGCTAGTAGCTATGATGAGGCCAGAAGATAAAATTTCTTTAGTCTCATATGCTAGAAATACGAACGTTCTTTTAGAGCCGACCAGTGGAGCTAACAAAGAAGAAATAATCTCTGAAATTAGGGCGTTATCTCCTCAAGGTGCTACCAATGGAGAAAGAGGTTTAAAACAAGCTTACAGTACAGCTAAGTCTTCTTTTATCTCTAAGGGAAACAATAGAGTGTATATAGCTACAGATGGAGTTTTTAGGGTTTCAGAAGTAGAAGCCATAGAAAAGTTGGTGACTAAAAATTCTCGAAGAAACATTAACCTATCTGTTCTAGGAATTAAGGGAACTAATTTTACTAAAAAGAAGATGGCAGAATTAGCTGATCTAGGAAAGGGTGATTTCTTAGATATGGAAGATTTCGATAAGTCGACAGAAGGCCTGAAAGCCTTAGTGAAAAGTCAATCTAAGAAGTAAAAACCAGTTTGAATTCTTATCTCTTTACCCAGCTAAATTCATACTGTGCTTCTGGAATAGCTATTCTTTCTGAAATTCTAGTTAGTCTGCTTGGCAGCGCCATTAGAAAATCTCTAGCTTTTTCAGCTTCAGAAGTAAGGTCTGTTCTATCGGCTATTTTCCAGTCGTTTAGTAACCCTTTTAAGATGTCTATATAATCATATGTGGTATACACATTCACACGCTGTGCTGCATCTGAGAAATGAGAATAAAGATCATTGATAGCTCCTCCTGATTCTCTTAAAAAATGAGCCGGCATTACTATTTTCTTCTTCATCATATCTTGGAAAGCCAGCATCATTTCAGAAGGATCTAATTCAAAAATTCTAGAAACGAAATCACTATAAGCTCTTCCATGACGGGCTTCATCCGCTGCTATGTTTCCACAAATTTTAGCTAATAAATCATTCCCCAGTTGTTTGCACTGACTAGCTACTCTTCTGTGTGAAATATTGGTAGCTACCTCCTGAAAACTAGTATAAACAAAGTTTCTATATGGATCTTTACCTGTTTGAATATCAAACCCATCACTGATCAAGTGTTGCGTAGAAATTTCCATTTCTTTCATATCTACTCTGCCAGATAAGTACAGATACTTATTAAGTAAATCTCCATGTCTGTTTTCTTCCGCAGTCCAAGATCTAATCCATTGACTCCAGCCGTTTCTTCCTTCGTTATCTATTCCTACTACCGACATTAGCCAAGACTCATAAGTAGGTAACGCTTCCTCAGTGATGGTATCTCCTATAAGCGTAACGAATAGGTCATAATTCATTTCTCTAGAAAGCTCTTGAATTTCCTTTACCTGATCATGAAATCCAGGATCAGAAGCATCAGGAAGAAAATCTGCTGGCTGCCAATTGGTGTCAGGAGATTTCAAATACTTGCTGAGAAGTTCATCCATCGATTTCTCGAGGGTGAGCATTACTTCCTTTCTGATTTCTAGTAACTTCATGGGTTATCTTATTCTGGCGTTGCAACGCTGAAAAGAATAATCATCTAATTCTTCCAACCGTTATATGGCGAAGCTAATGTTTTTTAGGAGATGAGAACATGATATATCTCATAAACGGAGGAATCCTGAAAGATGGGTTTTGAGAATAAGGCGGTTACTTTTTAGATTTTAAGCGTTGAGTATTCTTGATTCTATGTACATTAAACTTGGTAGAGTTTAAGTTATTCGCTTAGATTTTCCTGAAACACTCTTAAATCAATGATCTTTAGAATTCCATTGAACGTCTCAAGTTGATAAAAAAATCACTTTTTCTTAAAGCTATAAGTGAGATTTAAAGCCATGTAACGGCCTAGCGCGTTGAATCTGCTTTCGTTTAATGAATTCAAGGAATTGGTTCTGCTGAAACCAATATTTTGATTGAGCATGTCTTTGGCCATGACTCCAAATCTCCATTTAGATTCTGCTAGAGATACACTCAAAGAACTATTCCAGATAGTAAATGTTCTTGAATCAGAAAATGACTCTTTAGAATAAAAGTTTTGTGTAATATCTGTTTTGAAACGAAGACGTTTACTAAAATTAACGGTTAAATTCAAATAGGTGTCTTGGTTAAAAAACTCCTGGTTAAATTCTTTCCTTAAAGAGTATTCTGAAGTATTAAAGTTCAATCCATACCCCAGCTTTAAACTGAAATTAGATTGGTCTATGTTGGAAACTGAAGCTGTTAAACGGCTTACACTTTCTGTCACTTCATTTTCTTCTTGGTTTACTTTTCCTATGTAATTAGTTAGTCTACTATCTACCCCAGCACTCGGATGAATTCCCAGCTTGGAGATATTAAATCCGTATTCTAAATAAAGGTTTGTAGAATTATACTTTTCGGAGTTTTCTGGAGTAATAGTTTGAATGAAATTCTCAGAAACATTTATGGTATTAATAACTCGATCATGACTAATAGTATGGGTCAAATTTAAAAACAACGTTTTACTGCTAAAAGACTTGAATGAATTATAAGCTAATTCGAAATTGTGAGAATAACCAAGATCTAAGTTTTCATTTCCACGAGAAATAAAATTAGGATTAGAGTTATTTACAATTGGAAAAAGCTCTGAGATTCCAGGTGTATTAATCTCTGTGGAATAGTTAAACTTCATTTCGTTTAGATTGGAAATTTTCCAATTGTAAAAGAGAAATGGTAGGATGGTTTCTTTTTTCTTTTCGATACCTTTGATGAATATCTCAGAGGAATTTGTTAGTGTATAAGTGACTGGAGAGACTCCTAAATTTAATCTGTGTTTCTTTTTATTCATCTTAAGAGCCAAGCTAAAAGCAGCGCTTGTTAGTTCAGATTTTAAAGCACCTGAAAAAGTGGAGTTGAGCTGTTCTTGAGAATCTAATACGTCAAATGTAGTTTGAGTAGGAGAATTCACACTTCTGTTGAAGTTGGCAGAAAGAATGAGGTATTTGTCTTTGCTTAAAGGCTCAGTATAAGCTGTTTTTCCATAAATAGTTTGCTCATTTTGATGATTTTCTAGCTTTTGAAGGATTTCGGATGAAAACAATTCGCTCACTTGACTATTGTCTATATCATTTGTTTTTTGGTTTTCAGCTAGCTTAAAGTCTAACGAGGTTACCCAGTTTCGTCCTTCCTTTTTTAGTTTTTTCAGAAACTTAGCTTTTGAACTGAAATCATATCCGTTCATTAGAATTTCATTTGTAGAAGATGTAAATGAGCTATTTAGTCCATCTTCTAAGAACGAGGTTTCCGATAAATTAGACCTGTTTCCATCGGTTATACCAAATTGATTATTTAGGTGTATTTGGGTGGACTCAGACAGTTTGATTTTCCATTTGTTTTTTAGCCGTGTTACTAAGTCTAAACTCTGTCTCTTATACACATCTGACGCTGCCGACGAATAGAGAGGTG
>CAJXOV010000024.1 GCA_913057815.1 uncultured Flavobacteriales bacterium | reverse complement strand
GTCGGCAGCGTCAGATGTGTATAAGAGACAGCTAATATCATTCTCCAAGAAATCATCACTCTTGGAATTTAGAGCTGATTACCACTACTTAGAAGTAAACGATTTTTTGGTTCAAAATGATTTCTGGTCGTATGGATTCTACCAGCACAAAACCGATAATCGCTTCTTTCCGATGGCAACTGTACGTTATGGAACTTCTAGATCATATCAGATAGATTATTCGGTAATAGCAGGAGGAGGATTAGGTGTGAATATTCGAAATAAAAATTCACAAGACTTTATTAGAGTGAGCGGATTTGCAGGGTATTTGGACTTTAAGTTCAAAGGAGATGAGAACCTTTCAAGCCCTGTTGGTGGGTTGTTATTAAAAGTTCAAAGTCCGATTGCACCGCGAATGTCCTTTATGTGGGATTTACAATCGTTTCACCCAACTTCTAACTCAAAATTTTGGGGATTCAATAATACTATAAACATCAATTATAAGGTACTTAAAAATCTAGCCTTAAACGCTACACATAGTCTCATTTTCAACAATCAAACAGCAGCTAACATAGAAAAAACCAATGGCCTTATGCTATTTGGGATCAGTTATAAAATGAACAATCAAATTATTAAAAAATCAAACGATGAATTGGAAAATTATTAAGCTTTTAGCAGCACTAGCTGTGCTAAGTAGCTGCTCTCAAAATCAAAGTCAAAAATCCGATAACCCATCTATAAACAAGGACACATCTATCATGAAAAACACGCAAAAAGAAAGTACAACAGCAGTAGACAACTCTAACAAAAGCATATTAGCTCGAGGGTGCGACCCTACGATGTCACTACAGTTTTCTAAAGTAGTGCCGCCACTCATTGGAAACGCCACTTATGTGCCTACAACAGATGATACGGACTTTATAAAAAAGCTAGAATCTCGCAAATGGTCTGTAATATTTTTCGCTCCAGGAGCATGTAGATATAGTGCTGCCGCTCACCAGATCCCTGGAGGAAATTACGATACAGCAGGATGGACTTTAAATCAGTACAAAGAACTCATATATAAACTTCAAGGAACTGAGGTTCAAATTGTAGAATCTTTGAATGAGCAAAGGGTTGTTTCCATGCTAAATGAAGCCTTAGACATAGCACGAGAAACGAATTAATTCACAAGTCAGATAATTATTAATATAAAAACAAACAAAATGAAAAACGGAATAAAATTTATGCTTACCGCTTTGTATCTAGCAGTATTTATAGTAAACGTATCGGCACAGAGTCCAGATGCTAATTATGTGCCTAAAGATCCTATTACAGATAATTTAATGACGGGAGAAAACACCGTATTATTGGTCATAGATTGGCAATCAGATTTGATAAAAGTGGTCGAAAACATTGACCAACAGGTGATGATGAATAATCTTCAGGGAATCATCAAGACGGCTAACTTATTTGGAGTTCCTGTCATAGAAACCACTATCGGAGTAAATATGACTGGAAGTGCGCCTACGGTTGATTCAATTAAAACCCTAATTAATTCTGATGTAGTTAATATAGATAGAGTTTCATTGAATGCATGGCAAAATAAGGCAGTAGTAGAAGCTGTGAAAAAAACGGGAAGAAAGAAAATTTTGATCACAGGTTTGTGGACTTCAGGTTGTCCAACTTACACAGCTCTTGATGCTCTTAAAGATGGTTATGAAGTGTATTTAATGGCCGATGTAATGGGAGATGCTACTACTATGGCTCATAATATGGCTATAGATCGAATGGTGCAGGCAGGAGCTATACCATTCACCTGGGAAGGAGCAGGAGCAGAAATGTTACGTTCTTATACAAATCCTAAGGCTATGAAGGGATTGAAAATAAAAGGAGGATTTGTTGAAATCATGTACAATCATTTCTATCCTATTGCAGGAAAGTACTAAGCAGTTTATATTTAAAAGTGACGATTAAGATTCTTCTTAATCGTCACTTTTATTTGCTCTCTTATTACTTTTAAGCGTTGCAATACTTCTTTATACGGATCTGGAATCGTGTAATTTATACCATCTTTTATCAACTATAGACTACAGTTTAATTTTTACTAAAATGAAACAAGATTTAATCAAAGATGAAACCAACAGTGTGTTGTTTTCTATGAGCTTACCAATAAGTATTGGTATGCTTTCAACATTTCTATTTCAAGTTATAGACACTTATTTTGTGGGACAATTAGGTTCTAATGAATTGGCTGCCTTGAGTTTTGCGTCAACTATATACTTTTTAGTCGTTGGATTATTTATGGGATTAGCAGTAGGTGTGTCCATAATTATAGGCAAAGCCAAAGGAACAGAGAACACTGAGAAAGTGAATCAAACTGCGGCAGTAGCATTATCCTTAAGTGTTATTTCGTCTATTACTTTCTCACTAGCGGGAATCCAGTTTGTGGAGCCAATTTTCAGTGCTTTGGGTGCAGATGAAGTGATAATTCCTCTTATCAAACAATACATTATTCCATTACTTTGGGGAGTTCCTCTATTGACCACAGGTTTAATGGCTGGAGGTATTCTAAGAGCTACAGGTAATATCAGAACTCCGGAGATAATAATGGGAATCGCAGGAATTATCAATTTATTTTTAGATTATGTCTTGATTTTTGGCCGGTTCGGATTCTCCAAAATGGGCATTGAAGGTGCCGCTATGGCTACAGTCTATTCTTGGGTATTTGTTTTTATTGGAATGATGATTCTGCTTAAAAGAGACAGAATACTGAAGATAAACCTGAAGGATACAGTGTCTAAACTAACTTCAACATTAAAAGAAATTGGTCAACTCGGTCTTCCTACTATTATTACCCAAATGGTGGCACCGTTAACACTAACTTATCTAACATTTCTATTTGCCAGACAAACTTCTGAAGCAGTAGCAGCATTTGGAGTAGCCAGTAGAATCCAAACTTTATTAATGATAGGAATTTTAGGTGTAAGTACTGCTATCACTCCATTCATAGCTCAAAATCTAGGCGCAAAACAACAATCTAGAATAAATGAATCCATAGCATTCGGAGGAAGAGCATCTACCTATTTGGGATTGTTGGTGAGTATATTATTAATCCTATTTATTAGACCTATAGCAGGCCTTTTCAGTGAAGATGTGGAGGTTATTCATTACACTTCTATGTATTTCTACATCGTAAGTGCGTCATATATTTTCTATGGTTTATTTATCATTACTTCATCCATATTTAACGGACTTCAGTTGCCATTAAACTCCATGAAAATCATGCTTGTGAAATCCTTGTTATTTACTGTTCCTCTCACCTGGGCGGGTTCTTATTTTGGTGTTTTGGGAATTTTCTTTGGGATATCCATTGGAAATATTCTCGCAGGATTATTGGCATCATTTGAAATGCAAAAACACTTTAAAAAAGAAGGTTCTAGCTTAGCCAAAGTCTCCATATGGAGTGAATACAAGAAGGATTTTCAACGGTTAATTAAACGTTAAGCAGTATCTAAGAAGGTATTTTCTCATAAGAAGTAACTATTCCTTTAATAAGTGCAGAACTAAACCCGTTGTGTTCCATTTCGTTTAAGCCTGCTATGGTGCAGCCTCTAGGAGTGGTTACTTTATCTATTTCAGCTTCTGGGTGCGTTTCGTTTTGGATTAATAACTCAGAAGCTCCTTTTACTGTATGAGTAACTATATCTGTAGCCACTTTAGCACTAAATCCTATTTCTATTCCACCTTGAATCATTCCTCTTATGAATCTGAGTACATAAGCTATTCCACATGCTCCCAGCACTGTGGCAGCTTCCATTTACCCTTCTTCTATAACTATAGATTTCCCTACAGAGTTAAATATTTCAGTCACTTCATCCTCTTCAGAAATGGCATGATTGGCGCAGATACATGTGAGCGATTCTTTCACATCTGCAGCCGTATTGGGCATGGCTCTATAAATAGACATATCTGAACCTACTACTTCTTCAATTTGAGAAATACTAATGCCAGTAGCCAAAGAAACGATGGTTTTATCCTTGGTCAAATGAGGTTTTAATTCTGCTAACACTTCTAGAATATTGAATGGTTTAAGGCTTATTAGAAGAATATCTGCCTGCTGCACAGCCTTGGCATTATCTGCTGTAATGTGCACACCTTCGCTCTTGTATTTCTCTAAAGAGCTAACCTTTCTTCTGGTAGCAGTGATAGCTGCATTCGAATAATGCTCGCTAGAAATCAATCCATTAAGAATAGATGTCCCTAAATTTCCGCAACCTATAATGGCTATTTTATTGACTTTCATATGCACTTTTTACTGTGAAACTAATAATTAGGTTCTCTTGATAATTGAAATCGTTCAATATAATCTAGAGTGTAAGCAACATTAGACCTAAAGCTTTGCAGAAAGTCCTATGAATAATTGAAAGAAGTTATTTTAGGACTTTGTATTCGCCAATTTCCTGAGCATTCCGCTAAAGATAAATCCATGAAATGGAAGCACGGCATACCAATACATTCTCCCTGCTAACCCTAGTGGACGAAAAGTGGCTGTTTGAACCAGCTCATCTCCCTGCATTTTAAATTCGAGCCATGCTTCTCCAGGTAGTTTCATCTCGGCTAGAAGGAGCAGTCTTCCTTCTTCTTTATTGGCATATAGAACCCTCCAAAAGTCCAAAGAATCCCCCACGCTAATTTCATGGGGATTGGTTCTCCCTCTTCTCAAACCTACACCTCCACTAAGCTTGTCTACATAGCCTCTTAGTTTCCAGAGCCATGTCCCATAATACCACCCTGTCTTACCTCCTATACTCCAGACTCTATAAATAGTCTTGTCTATATTATCTACTTTAGAGGTTCTTTGGTCTGTAAAGCACCCAAAAGTGGGAACTTGAATAAACTCAGAAATACTGTAAACCACACCACTACTCACATAAGCATCTTTCCAACTAGAAACTATTTCATTGTTTTCAATCTTAGCAAATGCTTTTTGCAACGCCTCTCTGTAACTGATTGGTTCAATTCCTAATATCCTATTTATTCTGCGATCTTCACAGACTACTTCTACCTTCATGCTGTCTACTAAAGATTGAGCTAATTTGTAAGAAGTAGAAGTGACGAAATATAGCCAGTAGGAGGACAATTTGGGAGTCATTATGGGTACAATATAAATTCTCCTCCAAAGCTTTCTAGAAGCACCAAACTCCAACAACATTTCTTTATAATCCAGGACATCAGGCCCTCCTATGTCGAAACTCTGATTGTAGACTTTCGGGTTAAAAAGACAGCCAGATAAAAATGCCATTACATCAGATATACCTATCGGTTGACATTTGGTATTTAACCACTTAGGCGTTATCATGATTGGTAATTTTTCTACCAAATCTCTAATGATTTCAAAAGAAGCACTTCCAGAACCTATAATAATTCCTGCCCTGAGCGTTGTAAAATTATAACTCCCTTTGGCCAACTCCATTTCCACGTTTTTTCTAGAACTGAGGTGCTTAGAAAGATTAGATTCATTGACGATTCCACTTAGGTAGATAACTTGAGCAGTGTTAGTATTGGAAATAGCATCTCTAAAGTTTATGGCACATTCTTCTTCTAAGGAAGAAAAATCTCCTTCAGAAGACATGGAATGAACCAAATAATATGCGCCATCTATGTCTTTAGGGATGTTACTTAACGTAGATTCTTTAAGCAAGTCCAGCTCGATGACAGAAAGACTGCCTCTATTAGATTTTGGGGGATTAAACCGCTCTGGGTCTCTCACGCAGCAGACCACTTCATGCCCTGCTTCCACTAAAACTGGTAGTAATCTTTTCCCTATATAGCCATTCGAGCCTGTAAGTAGTATTTTCATTCTACTGCAAATGACGCTAAAATTACACTTAAGCCAATCACCAAAGTATGTGGGTGATTTTCTGACCTGTTAAATACTTATACTCCCTTAGCTAGTTTCTTCCAAGTGAAATAAGATATTCCGATAAGAACAAAAGCTATTACAGCACCCGGAAAATCTCCATCGTTTATTCCTACATGAGCTCCAAAAGCCAATAATGCATTAAAGAAAAATCCTGCATATGCCCATTCTTTCAGAGAATCAGACTTGCTAAACCAAAGAGCTAATAATCCTAAAATCTTAGCCGTAGCCAAAGGATAAATCAACCATTCAGGAAATCCTAACCCTAGGAATACTGTAACCATTTCTTCATGATTGAAAATGTACATTCCAGCAGACATGAGCATCAGAGCTGTAAATAGCCCAGTACTTACTAAGTTTATAATTTTTATCTTTTTCATTTTCTGAGATTAAAGGGATTGTTGAAACGAGTTGATTTTTTCAGTTAAAGCAGCAGATAATTCAGCATCTACTATTTTCCCATCCTGTAAGTTTTGCTGAAAAGAAGGAAGCGAGAAATCCTCAATTACATTTCCACCAAAATGTGAAATGATATTCTTAATCGCTCCTAAAGCTCCTATTCCACCTCTTCCTCCAGGAGAAGTAGACGCCAAAAACATAGGCTTATCAGCCCAAAATTTTTGTTCGATTCTCGAAGTCCAATCCCATAAATTCTTAAAGGCTGCTGTAGGCAATCCATTATGTTCGGCTAGTGAAAGCACAATTCCATCTGAATCTTCAATCATTTTTTTGAATACTGCCGCTTCAGCGGGAATTCCTGTTTCTGCTTCTAAGTCTGGGCTGTAAAGAGGTAGAACTAGCTCATTCCAGTCTAGTGTTGTTACTTCCGAGTCATTTAGTGAATTAGCTATATGCGTAGCAAAGATTTTATTTATCGAATTCTTGCTATTGCTAGCTCCAATGGCGAATATTTTTTTCATTTTATAAATATTTTATGAATCAAAGGTGCATCAGCTTTTCGATGTGCGCATTGACATAGGTTAAGAATCCTACTTCTATTTCCTAAATCTCTCTTTTTTAACTCTACTCAAAGCCTCGGGAGTTATTCCTAAATAGGATGCTATCATCTTCTGAGGTACTCTCTGAACTATCTGAGGGTAACGTTCTACAAAGTGATCGTATCTCTCTATAGCAGAAGAACTCATGAGCATAATTACCCGCTTTTGTAACACACCCATTCTTCTTAGAATCTTATCTGTATTTACGTCAGCATCAGTAAAGTCTTTGTTTCTCATTTCTAATTCAGAGTCTTCCAAAGCATCTATGAACAGATCACACGGCTCGTTATCTAAGGTGTTATCAGACATGATCCAATCTTCGGGAGCAAACATATAAATGTGTTCTTTTCCTTGTTCGTCAATGGTATAGCTTCTCAATAAGCCAGTCTTTACATTGTAAATCTTGCTATTTAAATCGCCTTTTCTTTGGAGGATGTCTCCTTTTTTAATACTGATTTCTTTCATGGAATGAGTGCAATCTATGATATTTCCTAGCTTTTCCCTAACCTTACGACATCCGAATACACACCTCTGGCTGTTACCGCAGCACCTGCCCCAGCACCTTGAATAATCATGGGTTGGTCTCCGTAGGTTTCTGAATAAATCTCTATGATGGCGTCTGCATTTTTAATGCTTCCAAGTGGAGTTTCTTTTTCTACCTGCACCAGAGAGACTTTAAGTTTGTTGGTTATTAAATTTAGATCTCCTGTGTATCTAAATACAGATCCTTCTTTTAATGACTTTTTTAGTTCAGCATAGTAGCTGTCTAAATGGTCTTTTTCTGCTATAAAATCCTCATAAGAAGCTATGCGTTGCAATGTTTCGGGAACCAAGTTCTCTATTTCTACCTCTTCCATTTCTGAGGTAGTGCCGAGTTCTCTGGCTAAGATTAATAGTTTTCTAGCTACATCTAATCCACTTAAATCTTCTCTAGGGTCTGGTTCTGTAAATCCTTTTTCTCTGGCTTCTAACATTACTTTTGAAAAAGGAACATCTAGCTCTGAGAATTGGTTGAAAATGTAACTAAGAGAACCACTAAAAACGCCTGTTACTCTGGTAATTACATCGGCTGAATTCCTAAGATGCTTTAGTGTATCAATAATGGGCAATCCAGCACCTACATTGGTCTCATACAGAAACTGTTTGCCAGATTTCTGGAGCGTTTCGCGTAAGCTTTTATAGGATTCATACGAAGAAGAATTCCCCTTTTTGTTAGAAGCTACTAAATCAAATCCGGCTTGAGTAAACAGCTCATAAGCTCCGGTAACTTCTTCGGAGGAAGTATTATCTACTAACACAATATCAGATAAACCAGACGCTTTAAGGATTTGGATAACATCTTCTGGATGATTAGAAAGAGTAGCGTATTTCAATTGCTCTTCCCAGCCGTTTATTCCAGATTCACAGAAAACAGCTTTTTTAGAATCTGCCACACCTACAAGGCTAATTTTTAAACCTCGGTGTTTCTCAGTTTCTAAGGTAGTTTGCTCTAGTTGGTCTAAGAATCTTCCGCCTACAGTACCTTTTCCAAACGCGAACACGTTCAATGTTTTAGTCACACCAAACACCTCATTGTGAACCACATTTACTGCTTTCTTGAGATGCTTATTCTCTACTACTAGAGAGATATGCTCACCAGATATACTATTGCTAATAAGGTGTAGCCAAATCTTATTTCTTCGCAGTCCGCCAATAGCTTTCTCTAATGAGTAATTATGCCTTCCTAGAATGGCTATAATAGACATATTAGTATCTGCAGATATGACTGATACCTCTCCTGATTTTAGTTCTTTCTCGAACTCTGTGAGTAGCGCTTTTTGAGCTTGGTACTGATCGCATTGGTCTATGACAAAACCTATTCCACGCTCAGAACTCGCTTGACTGATTACTCTTATAGATATGTTTAGCCGTCCTAGTGTAGAGAATATTCTGCCATCAATTCCTATGTTTTCTAATAGTCCGGAACCTTGGATTTTAATTAATGCTACATCTTCTATAACACTCACGGCCTTCATTCCTTTCCCTGATTTTTGATCTGAGATAAGAGTTCCTTCGGCTTTAGGATTCAGGGTGGACTTTATGAGCAGCGGAATTTTAGCCGCTATAAGTGGTTTAATAGTTTTAGCATGGAGAATACTGGCGCCAAAGTTGGCTAACTCATTGGCCTCCTTATATGATAATGCCGAAATTTTAGCAGCATTATGCACATATTTCGGGCTAGCAGAATAGACGCCATCTATGTTCGTCCAGTTCTGCACCTCTTCTGCTTGAATGAATGATGCCAGCAGCGTAGCAGAATAATTAGACCCGTTTCTCCCTAGGTTACTAGTTTGTCCCTTTTGATTAGAAACTATATAACCAGTAAATACAGGAATTGTTTGGTCATCTATGAGTTCTAGCCTTTTGTTCACTAAGACTTTGGAGGTCAAATTATCGACCAATCCATTTTCTTTTTTCCAAATCACTTCACGGGCATCAATGAATTCAGCTTTTAACCCTCTTGATTTTAGAAGCTCAGTGATTTGCAACGCGCTAATAAGTTCACCTGCTGCTAAGATTTCATTTTTAACTGTTTCAGAATCCATGTTAAGCAGAGATAGTGCTTCTAGCTTAGTAGAGAGAGAGTTCTTGCATTTGTCGGCTAAAAACGGAAGTCCATCATAGTATTGCAACGCTATAAATTCATCTAATTCTTTAGCAAATGATTCTCCTTTAACAGCTTTCATATAAAGGGTTTCTAACCTGTCGGTAGAATCATCTTTAGCAGAAACCACTAGTGCCAGAGATTTTTCTTTAGCTTGATTAAAAATAATTTCCAATACGGCTTCTATGGGTTGACCATTGGCCAGAGATGTTCCGCCAAATTTTAACACTGTTCGCTTTTTGAGTTTAGTTAAGTACTTAGGAGATAAAAAGTCCTTAATCTCGCTTGAGATTTTCACCGTTTCTACTAAGAATCCATCATGTCCATATTCAGATTCTAATTCTCTATAGGCAGAGTTGGGCAGGTATTCAGCTAGAAATTGCTGGAGTCTAACTGGAACCAGGGCATCCGAAGTTATACCTATCACTAGCGTAGGTATTTGAATTTTGCTCAGCGCGTATTCTACGCCACCTCTGTCTCTACCTATGCTATGGCTATCCAGGCATTTTGATAGGTAGTAATAGCTCAGTGCGTTAAATCGTTTTACGAATTTGTCTCCTTGGTATTGAATGTAAGAGGAGGCCAAGTAATTGTCTAATTTTTCATCTTCATCTGTTTGTGTGGCTATAAATGATTCACTAGTTCTGTAGGTTAGTAAAGCTGCTGAACGGGCTGCTTTCATTCCGAAAGCTCCACCGCCCAACTCGCCAAATGTAGGGTCGGACTCCAAAGCCAGTCGCTGTGATTCATGCACTGCTATTCCCCAGGCAGATTCCTTAGCACTGGATGCTAAGAGAATCAATTGGTCTATTCCCCCAGAAAAACTGTAGGCAAATTCTAGTGCTTGCGCTCCACCAAAAGAACCTCCTATGGCTACTTGTATTTGGTCAATTTCTAAGTGTTTGGCCAGTTTTAAGTGAAGCCCTACCACATCTCTAACCGTGAACTGAGGGAATGTTAATCCTTGAGGAAAAGAACTTCCATAAGGTGAGCCCAGTACATTAACGCAAATGATAAAATGTTCCTCAGGATTAAAAACCTGACCTGAACCAAAAACTCCTGGCCACCATTCCATAACATCAGAATTAGCAGTGAGTGCATGGAAAACCCAAACCACATTAGAACGGTTTTTATTTAAAGTTCCTGTGGTGTGATAAGCCAAGGTAATATCTGGAATTTGTTCTCCAGACTCTAGTTTGTAGGGGGAAGTTAATAGGTAATTATGTGGGTTCATTATTTCGATTTTTGGAGTGCTTGGTTAATGTCATTGATGATGTCTTCGGGATGTTCTAACCCTACTGAAAAGCGGATAAATCCTGGTGTAATTCCTACTTCTAATTGACTTTCTGAAGACAATTTAGAATGTGTAGTAGAGGCTGGGTGCGTAGCTATGGTTCTAGAATCTCCTAGATTAGCAGTGAGTGAAATCATGTTTAACGCATTTAAAAAACGTGCGCCTCTTTCTTTTCCGCCAGCTACTTGACAACCTACTAAACCTCCTCCCTGTTTCATCTGACGCTTGGCTAAAATGAAATTTGGATGGTCTCCATCATGCGGATAAATGGTGAAATCAATTTCCGATTCTGATTTTAAGAACTCATTTACCAACACTGCAGAAGCACAGTGCCTATCCATTCTAATAGCTAAAGTTTCTAAACTTTTAGAAAGTATCCAAGCGTTAAATGGCGACAGAGAAGCCCCTGTTCTTCTGATATAGTCATAACATGGTTTTACAAATTTTTCGCTCCCTACTATGCAGCCACCCAAAACACGCCCCTGACCATCTATATACTTAGTGGCAGAATGAAGAACTAAGTCTGCTCCGGAATCTACTGGAATTTGTAGCACAGGTGTTGCAAAACAGTTATCTACCACATAAATAATATCATGCGCATTACAAAGCTCACCCAGGAATTTTAAATCCGCAATTTTCAGAGTTGGATTGGAAGGAGTTTCTACAAATAGTAGCTTGGTATTAGGTAGAATCGCTTCTTCCCAAGAAACACTATTATCTACTTCTACAAAAGTACATTCCACACCAAACCCTTTCAAAATCTCAGAAAGAATATACCTTGAATTCCCAAAAATAGCGCTGGCCGCTACCACATGATCGCCAGTTTTTAAATGTGCCATGAGAGCAGTGTTCACCGCTGCCATTCCGCTGGCAGTGGCCACTCCAGACTCACACTTTTCCAGTGCGCACATCTTTTCGATGAACTCATCCGTATTGGGATTGGAAAACCGAGAATATAGATTGCCTTGAGTTTCTCCAGCGAAAATAGCAGCTCCTTCTTCGGTAGAATCAAAAGTAAAACTGCTGGTGAGATAAAGAGGAACCGAATGCTCTTTTTGGGCTGTACGTTCGCTTTGAATACGTATGGCTCTGTCTCTTATACACATCTGACGCTGCCGAC
>CAJXOV010000023.1 GCA_913057815.1 uncultured Flavobacteriales bacterium | reverse complement strand
CCTCTCTATTCGTCGGCAGCGTCAGATGTGTATAAGAGACAGCCAGGAATTTTTGTCCAAAGAATTTTCCAAGGAGATAAGTACGAGAAAAGAATAGAACAAAGAACAACTAGAGCAATTTCTTAATTAGAGAATTTATCAATTTGAAAGGAGTCCAGATTTTATCCAAACCCGACAGGAATGCAAGAGAAGTTAGAAAGTATAATTAAAATTATTTCAAAAATTATAGCTACTTCTAAAAGAAATAAGACCATCGTCAAATAAACCAATTAACCCATCACTAAATCAATAAGAGTATGTTGGATAAAAACGGAATAGCGAAGAGAATAGCCCAAGAGTTACAGCATGGGTATTACGTGAACTTAGGAATAGGAATTCCTACTCTAGTAGCTAACTATATTCCAGAAGGAATAGAGGTGGAGTTTCAGTCAGAAAACGGAATATTAGGGATGGGTCCTTTTCCAGAAGAAGGAAATGAAGATGCAGATTTAATAAATGCTGGTAAACAAACCATTACCGCTATGCCAGGAGCAGCTTATTTTGATTCTGCCACTAGTTTTGCTATGATTAGAGGAAGGCATGTGCAGTTAACCGTTCTAGGAGCTATGGAAATTGCTCAAAATGGAGATATAGCCAACTGGAAAATCCCAGGCAGAATGGTAAAAGGGATGGGTGGAGCTATGGATTTGGTAGCATCTGCAGAGAACATCATAGTAGCTATGATGCATACAAACAAACGTGGTGAATCAAAGCTTTTAGAGAAATGTTCTCTTCCTTTAACAGGAGTAGGATGTGTAAAGAAAGTAGTCACTAATCTAGCCGTAATGGAGATTAGAGACAATGGTTTTCACTTAGTTGAAAGAGCACCAGGAGTAAGTATAGATGAAATAGTAGAAGCTACAGATGGCAGATTAATAGTTCCAGGAGATAATATTCCTGAAATGGATATTTAGGAGCAGCCTAACCAGTCCTATCAGCGAAGGTTGTGTAACCTTGAACTATGAACTATGAACTATGAACTAGTGGTAGTTAAACAGAAACAGTAACACTCACATCGCGCACGTTACCGTTAATAGGTGGATTTAACTTCTTTACAGTAACCACAGCTTTTTCTAAAGTCTGAAGTTCGTTTTTCATTCGTTTTCCTATCCTCCAAGCTACCTGCTCTATTAATTTACTTCTAACAGCCATCTCTTCTTCCACTATCTTATTTACTATAACATAATCTATAGTCTTAGTAAGGTCATCATTTTCAGCAGCCTCCTGAAAGTCTGTGTGCATTTCCACATCTACCTCATATTCCCCACCTATAAGTTCTTCTTCACGCAGGCACCCATGATTAGCAGTCAGTTTAATATGATTCAGTCTGATGATTCCCATTAGAGTGTAGCTTTAAGCGTTGCAATACTTTCTAGATTCTTCTCCATTCTCAGTAAACATTCCTCTTGTCCAAGAAAAGCCATGATTTCAAATAAATCAGGTCCACCACCGAGTCCACTAAGAAGCAACCTCAAAGCAGGTCCTATTTGACCAAATCCTACCTCTTTAGCTTCCATAAAAGCACTGAAAGTTTCTTTAGCACTCGCAGCATTAAAATCAGAGATCTCTCCGAATTTAGTCCTCAGTTCAGTCATCAAATCCGCACTTTGTTCTTTCCATTTTTTCTTCACCGTTTTTTCATCAAATGATGTAGGTGAAGTAAATAGATATTCAGCTTGTAAAAATTCATGAATAAAAGAAACCCGCTCCTTTAATAAGGGAACCATTCCAGCCAATTGAACATCAGAAATGTCCTGTGGATGAGCTTCTGCCAATGGTTTAAGAAGAGCGCATAACGAAGCGTTATCCATAGATCGCAGCCAATTTTCATTGAACCACTTGGCTTTTTCAGGATCGAATCTAGCACCAGATTTTACTACTCTATCTAAAGAGAAAGCTTGAATCATTTCCTCATGTGTAAAAATCTCTTGCTCAGTTCCAGGATTCCACCCTAGCATAAGAAGCATGTTTATAAATGCCTCAGGCAAATAACCATCCTCTTTATAACCAGCATAAGTCTCGCTTTCTTTTTCATCAAACCACTCTAGCGGAAACACTGGGAAACCAAATTTAGCTCCATCTCTTTTGCTCAGTTTTCCATTTCCTGTAGGCTTAAGAATCAGCGGAAGGTGAGCAAATTTAGGCGCATCCCAGCCAAAAGCTCTATAAAGAAGCACGTGTAACGGAGCAGAAGGAAGCCATTCTTCACCTCTAATCACGTGAGTAACTTCCATCAAATGATCATCAACGATGTTGGCCAAGTGATAAGTAGGCATTCCGTCAGACTTATAAATCACTTTATCATCCAATAAATTAGATTGGAAGCTCACCTCACTTCTGATTTCGTCTGTAAAAGTAATAGTCTCGTTTTCTGGAGTTTTAAATCGAATCACATAAGGAGCATCCGTAGCGAATTTCGCATTCATCTCATCCTCAGTCATACTGAGAGAGTTGTTCATATTCTCTCTAGTACCTATTCCATATCTCCAATCTCCTTTTTCAGAAGATTTTCTAGCCGTATCTAACTCCTCAGCTGTATCCCAAGCGTAATATGCATTTCCAGAATCTATTAATTGGTCGGCATACTTGGCATACATTTCTTTTCTTTCCGACTGTCGGTATGGCCCATGTTTTCCTCCGATGTCTGGACCTTCCGAAGGCATAATTCCACACCATTTTAGTGCTGATACTATGTATTCTTCGGCTTCTGCCACATATCTTTTTTGATCAGTATCCTCTATTCTAAGAATAAAAGTTCCACCATGTTTCTTAGCGAACAGGTAGTTATAAAGAGCCGTTCGAACTCCTCCCATATGGAGAGGTCCAGTAGGACTAGGCGCGAATCTTACACGTGGTTTTAAATCAGACATGGTCTAAAGATTTTTTTTTGAGGGTGCAAAGATAGTGAACTGCTAAGGTTTTTAATGAACGAGAATTGGAAGAAAATCGAACCTGAATATACCCGTAGAAAGAATTTTAATTCTGCCCTAAATCTAGAACGATAGGACTAAAAACTCCATCTCTTTGGGGTTCTTCTACAGTTATTTCTAAAAACAGGCGGTCGAGTTTTATAGACCAATTGGGAGTTTCTGCGCCTTTTTTCTTTGATCTCTTGTAGAGTTTTTTAACCGATAGGTTTTTTAACTCTTCACTTGCATCAGGGTCTTGGATGATTAGCTCTAAACATTTTTGGATTTCTTTTTTAGAAAACTTTGGAGCAGGCACTTTTTCTAGTGCTATATGTCCAGTGGCATCGCTTTTTACGGTGTAGAGCGTTTCTATTAAAGGGTAAGGCTGAGATAAACCATAAGATGTGGTTCTATCTAAAGAAACTTCGTGTTGTCTTTTTACCGTAACAGTTATTGGGCTATAACCGTCATAGAAAAAACCAGATGTAAATAATTTATTTACTTCCGTAGATTGAATGTAGGCAGAGTCTTCTATCAAGTAATAATCTTGGTGCATAAGATCTTCCACACTTAAATCAATACCAAAAGGCTCATAGAAAACCGGTGCGAGCAGGTATACTCTAATGTTCGGAAAAGTAACCGTTCCTTCTGCCAAATAAAGCTCTGATTGCTTTTGTGCCAGAGTATTGAATGATAGAATTAGAAAAAGTATAATTAAAAGTTGTTTCATGACTTTAAAAGTAGTAAAATAAAAAACCCCTAACTAGTTAATAGTCAGGGGTTGTTTGTTGTCCCACAAGGACTCGAACCTTGAATACCAGTACCAAAAACTGGGGTGTTACCATTACACCATGGGACAATCCTCGTTTCATTTCTGAAAGCGGGTGCAAATTTAATAAATTTCTATCTTAGATTTGACGTAAATTCTAGAGATTTTAGTTCAACGTGCACTTTTTCTCTTAAACCTCTTCCAATTGAAAGAAATTCTTAATTACATAAATGGCCATTTTCAGCCTGCAGCCTCAGGAAACACTATAGATAACGTAAAACCTTCTACTGGAGAAATCTATGGAACCATTCCTGAATCTGGAGCAGAAGATATAGCTCAAGCAGTAAATTCTGCTGAAAAAGCATTCCCTTTATGGAAATCTACGCCTAAAGAAAAGCGTTCAGCCATTCTTTTTCGTTTAGCAGACTTAATAAAAGAGAATTTAGAAGAGCTGGCTATGGCTGAGGCCATAGATAACGGAAAACCGGTTTCACTAGCTAAAGCGGTAGATATTCCTAGAGCAGAGGCGAATATTCGTTTTTATGCCAATGCCATTACTCAGTTTAGCTCTGAAGCACACCATATGGAAATAGGGGCTATTAATTATACATTAAGAAAGCCTATAGGAATAGTAGGATGTATTTCACCGTGGAATTTACCCTTGTATTTATTTACTTGGAAAATTGCTCCAGCCTTGGCCGCAGGAAACTGTGTGATAGCTAAGCCGTCAGAAGTAACTCCTATGACCGCATATCTTCTAAGCAAATTGGCTAAAGAAGCTGGCCTTCCTGATGGAGTGTTGAATGTGGTACATGGAACTGGTCCTTCTGCTGGAGATGCTATTGTTTCTCACCCAAAAATTAAAGCCATCTCTTTTACAGGAGGAACTAAAACAGGTCAGTATATAGCTGCTAAGGCAGCACCAGAATTTAAAAAGCTTTCTTTGGAGCTAGGTGGAAAAAACCCAAATATCATTTTTGCAGACTGTGATTTTGATGATATGCTCACCACTACTGTAAGAAGCAGTTTTGCCAATCAAGGACAAATTTGTCTTTGCGGTAGCAGAATATTCGTAGAGGAATCTATTTATGAAAAGTTTAGAGATGCATTCGTAGAAAAAGTTTCTAAAATGAGAGTCGGTAACCCAGAACTTCCTGAAACTAAAATGGGAGCAGTGGTGTCTGAACAGCATATGAATAAAGTCTTGGAGTTTGTGGAGTTGGCTAAAGAAGAGGGAGGAAAAGTTTTAACTGGAGGAGTTCAAGTGAAATTAGAAGGTGCGTTGCAACGCGGATTTTACATACAACCAACGATTATTGAAGGGCTAGACTATAATTGTAGAACCAACCAAGAAGAAATATTTGGACCAGTAGTCACCATCATGCCGTTCAAAACAGAAGACGAGGTATTGGGATATGCCAATAGCACTAAGTATGGATTGTCTGCCACACTTTGGACGCAGAATCTTTCTAGAGCGCATAGAATGGCTGATCAGATAGAATCTGGCATAGTTTGGATAAACTGTTGGTTACTGAGAGATCTAAGAACTCCATTTGGTGGAGTAAAAGACTCTGGTGTGGGAAGAGAAGGCGGATTTGAAGCATTAAGATTTTTCACAGAACCTCAAAACGTGTGTGTTAAATATTAAAACTCATTCAATCTTCATGCACAGCAGAATCCTTATGGCCATTGGTAAAAAACCAGCCAAACTTTCTGTTGAACCATCCCTCGAAACCATTCAATATGTTGAATATTTCTTTCATTTTCGATTATTAACTATATGTACAACTATTTCTAACTAGATAATGTTGTTTGTACATCCTGACAGAATCGTGGCATTATTACACTTCTAACTTTTCAGGACTCCGTCACCTAGATGTTACGTAATCTATAACGTAAGGTTTCATCTTTTAGGGAGTAAATCAGTGTTAAAAAAGTCCAACAATCTGAATATGTCTAACAAATTTCTGTGCATAACGCTTGGAATTAGATGCTTTATAGGCTCTGCTATATATGACCTTTGTAACGCAAATAAGAAGACCTATGAAAAAAACATATATCTATAGCACAGCCATCATAATTGGAATTATGCTCATTTTTCAGTCATGTGTTCCACAAAGAAAATTTCAGGAGCTAACAACTGAAAAAACTACTATGGAGACTGAAAACGTTACTCTTCGAGAGAATAACGAATCTATGACCACTAGTATTAATGAAATGGAGGCGGACAATACACTCCTAAATGAAAAGCTTAAAGGTCTCAAGTCTGACACTACTATATTAGGAACTTCACTTAGGCATATGACTGGGAAGTATGATAAGATAAACCAGCTTAATGATATTATGACTGCCAAGAGTGATGCACTACTATTAGAGTCTATAAATGAGAATAAAGAGTTGTTGGCAGAATTGGATATCACTCGTGAGCAGTTATTAGCCAAAGAAGATATCCTTAATCTATTAGAGGCAGATTTGAATGAAAAGGAAGCTAATCTAAATGGTCTTTCTTCGGATTTAGAATCTAAATCTAAACGAGTAGATGAGCTTGAGAAACTTTTAGAAGCACAACAAACGGCTGTAAATTCTCTGAAGGATAAAGTTTCTGCTGCCTTACTTGGTTTTGAAGGAGAAGGGTTAACAGTAGAGCAAAAAAACGGAAAAGTTTATGTCAGCCTAGAAGCTAACTTATTATTTCCATCTGGAAGTACTGTTATAAATACAGAAGGAAAACAAGCTTTGATAGACTTGGCTAAAGCGGTAGAAGATCAATCTGATTTAGAAATAATAGTAGAAGGACATACAGATTCGGATAAAATGAATTCTCCTAAGCATCCTAAAGATAACTGGGAGCTTAGTGTGTTAAGAGCTACTTCAGTAGTAAAAATTATGACAGCTAATAGTACCATAGAGCCGGCTATATTAAGTGCTAGTGGTAAATCAGAGTATGTGCCTGTAGATCCTTCAGATAAATCTAAGAACAGAAGAATAGAAATAATTCTTTCTCCTAACTTGGATGAGTTATTTAAGATTATTGAAGGATAAAAGAGACTTTTATTAGAATTGATTTAAGCCCTAGGAGCTCTGCTTTTAGGGCTTTTTGTTGCCTTCTATCTCTCTACAGGAAAGGAGTGCGTGAATGGATTACACTCAATTCAATGCTCGCTCAAGGCTCCTTTAAGAATTACAAAATCAAGAGCATAAAAAAGCCTGAAGATCTAGAGATCTTCAGGCTTAAACTTCTTAGCAGATGTAAAGAATTTTTTATTGAAGAACTAGGTTAAACGATCCTTCCGTTAATTCAAAAGAAAATGACTCTGTAAAGTTATAGATCGTTCCTTCAAAAGTTCCAGTAATAGCGCTTCCTGGCAGAACATCAATGTTATCAAATGTAACACTCACAGCAGAGCTAGGTGTATTTGTTAGGTAGTTACCATAAATTCCATATTCTAAGCCAATAACATAACCAGCACCGGCATTAATTTGATTAAAAATAACTACATCACCAGGGTTTAGGTTTTGAGCATTAGGTACGAGGAATGTAATTTGTTCATCACTTCCTCCGCTTCCTTCCATAGTAACAGCAATAATAATGTCTCCTTCAGAAGTGGCTGTGGCTCCTGAGTAAACCTCAAAAGGACTATTGTTCGCTCTAAATATTATTTGACCTTGACTAGCCAATTGACAAGGAGGACAAAATAATCCGTCTCCACAATCTATACCAGCCTCTAAACCGTTTAAGACTCCATCTTCACATGTTGGCTCTGGACAATCAGGACAGCCAATAGCTCCACAATCTATACCAGTTTCATCGCCATTCATTACTCCATCTTCACAGGTAGGAATTGGGCAAGGATAACAGTCTGGTCCACCGCAATCAACACCTGTCTCATCACCATCAAGAACTCCATTAATACAGCTTCCTGTAGTAGTACATGGTTCGCAATCTTCTCCACCACAATCTATCCCTAGTTCGTCTTGGTTGATTATTCCATCATTACATGTAGGACAGGCTTCACAATTTATTCCACCACAGTCAATATCAATCTCTCCAAAATCTGGATCCCATAACCCATTAACACAGGAAGGTGGACATTGTTCGCAGTTAGTACCGCCACAATCCACATCAAATTCTCCATTATTTAAAATCCCATCAAAACAATTAGCGGGGATTAAATTTTCATCGTTTAAGCAACTAGAAATGATAACAGAAAGTGCAAGCAAAGCAATAAAGCCGGGTAGGATTTTTCTTAATCTCATATTTATTTTTCTCTCTTTTGAAAGTTGAATTACAGCCGCTAAGATAAGTATTAACTTTATGTTTGTAGAAATATTTCGTGGTATTTCTTGAGTACTATAGGGATTTTAAAGGCTAAAACGATAAGAAATGGAGTACAAATGGGTAACTAAGAATCAGGTAGATCCTGTTCTCTATAAACCGCTTCAAACGGAATTAGGAGTTCCTGATGTGGTAGCTAAGATGCTTATAAATAGAAGTATAAAGTCGTTTAGTGAAGCGAAAAACTTTTTTAGGCCAAGTCTAGATGACTTACATGATCCTTTCTTAATGAAAGATATGGCTAAAGCCACTGAAAGACTTGTAGAAGCTATAAAAAATGAAGAGAAAATTATTATTTACGGTGATTATGATGTAGACGGAACTACTTCTGTTTCCATGATGACTCACTTTCTAAAGCACAATTCTAAAAGTGAAATTTCATATTACATCCCAGATAGATATGGAGAAGGATATGGTGTTAGTCAAAAGTTCATCAGTTCTTTAGAAGAAGAAAAGCCCTCTCTAGTGATTACCTTAGATTGTGGAATTAGAGCTGTTGATTTGATAAAAGAAGGTTCTGATTTAGGTGTAGATTTTATCATCTGTGATCATCATGAGCCTGGAGAAACTCTTCCTCCTGCTGCAGCAGTACTGGACCCTAAGAGAAAAGACTGTGACTATCCATTTAAAGGTTTGTGTGGGTGTGGAGTAGGATTTAAACTAATCCAAGCAGTAATCAAACAGTTGAATTTGGATGATAGTCTGGCATTTCAGTATCTCGATTTTCTAACTATCAGTATAGGAGCAGATATAGTTCCGGTGAATGGAGAAAACAGAATTTTAGCTTACCATGGCTTGGTAGAAATCAATACAAACCCTCGTCCGGGTATTAAGTCAATATTAAGCCTGTCAGGATTGAAAAAAGCGGAGTTAACTATTAGCGATGTGGTTTTTGTAATAGCTCCTAGAATAAATGCAGCTGGAAGGATAAAGCATGCGTTGGCCGCTGTACAGATGCTTTTGGCAGAAACTACTGAGGATGCTGAACCTATTTGTAAGGAAATTGAAGTATATAATAAAGAGAGAAGAAGTGTAGATAAAGAAATTACTTTGGAGGCGTTGCAATGCGTAAATGAAGATGAGTTTTACAGTAATTCTCATAGCACTGTAGTATGGAAAGAAGGCTGGCATAAAGGTGTTATAGGAATAGTAGCTAGTAGACTTATTGAAAATTATTACAAACCGACTATAGTTTTAACAGAAAAAGACGGTGTGGCTACAGGATCTGCTCGTTCTGTCGAAGGATTAGATATTCACGAAGTATTATCAAAAACTGATAATTTGCTTTTAAAATATGGTGGTCATGCCATGGCAGCGGGCTTATCTATAAAATCAGAGAACTTACCAGAGTTCAGGGATCAATTTGAAAAAGCCATTAAGGTAGAAACGGATGAAAAATTATTTATTCCTTCTATTCAGGTAGAAATAGAATTAGACTTCCATGAAATAACAGCCAAGCTTTATAGATTACTTCATCAATTTTCACCATTTGGACCAGAGAATATGACTCCATTATTTGTCACTAGAAATGTGGTAGATGCGGGCTATTCTAAATTAGTAGGGGAATCTAAAGACCACCTAAAACTTACCGTAAAACAGATCGATAAAGAAGAGATTTACTTTTCCGGAATTGCTTTTAAACAGGCCGATAAGTACAAATACTTAAAGTCTGGAAAACCGATAGACATAGTATATGCCATAGGGATGAACGAGTGGAATGGAAATAAAACGCTTCAACTAGAAGTTAGGGATATTAAACCTTCTGCTGAGTAGAAGGTGCATTGTGCCACACTCTTTGAGGAAAAGGAATACTGATGTTATTTTTTCTGAATTCGGCATCTATTGAAAATCTGATCTCGCTTCGTATAGTTTCTGATGTCCACGATTTTCTGGCCCAAAACAAAAGGCGGAATTGCAACGCTGAATCACCAAAATCTTCAAACCACACTTCATACCCTTTATGATTTATGGTCATTTCATGATTTTTAGCACAATCTATCAATATGGATTTTACCAAGGCCGTATCCGAGCCATAAGCTACGCCTATGTCCACATAAAATCGTGAAAGGATGTTTTGATGGCTCCAGTTAACTACGTTGTTGGTGGTTAGCTTGCTATTAGGAATCATTATGTAATTCCCATCTCTATTTTTTACTTTGGAAGTTCTCAGGTTTATTTCTTCAACTTCTACCACCATGTCATCTACTTCTAAGATGTCTCCTTTGTGCATTATTCCTTCGAAAAAGATGATTAATCCTGACACCATGTCTTGAAATATCGACTGAAGACCAAGTCCGATAGCAGCTAAGAATGCGGCAGAACCAATAAGTAGAGCGTTTATATTAACTCCTACATTATCTAAGATTAAAACAACAGCTATTACGAATAAGAAATACTTAAGCAGTTTAATAACCGTATATATTTTGGCAGAATCAAAATCATCATTCGTACTGGTTAAAGTAGTCAAGAGAAATTTTACAGTTCTCACAAATAAATGAATCGCCAGAAAAACTAACGATATAAATATCAGACTATAAAGTGAGACACTAACATGATCTGTATGAATGAAAGGATAGTTGAGAATGTCAAAAAATTGCTTCATAATTCGCTTGTTTTCGCTCAGTAAAATTAGTCATTGCTTAACGGATAATCAGTACCATTATTCCTTGAATGAGTAATAAGCCATCTACATTGATAGTATAGAAGGTTGGTTTGGCGTTTTCCTTCACTCTAAATAAGGTTATCCATGAGAATAGCCAGGTACAAATCACTGCTATAATCCCTTTATTCATACCTAAGAAATACAAGTAAAGTATGGCTAATAACGAGCTCAACGCCAATAATAAAAGACAAAGACTTCTAGCGTTTTTAGCTCCAATTATCTGCGGAATGGTTTTCAAAAAAAGAGAATCATACTTCAAATCTCTTATATCAAAAGGAATAGTAACAGCCAAAAGAAAGAGCAATTGAGAAACCACAAAAATTGAAATTTCCCAAGTTAATTTAATCTGTGAGATATAAACGGGAAATAGCAGAGTAACCCAAACCCAAACTATAGAGATAATAAATACTTTTAAGTAAGGAATAGACCTCAAGTTCTTTTTTAACCATGGCAAACGGCCATATCCGATTGAAATAGCCATCGAAGGCAGAAGAATGAAGTAACTGAGATCAGGTTTAGAGAAAACTAAAGCCGTAAATGCTAATATTGAACTCAATGAGACAATCCATTTCAAAGTAGGAGTAGGCTTTTTAATAGCTTGTAAAAAGCTATAAAGGGCTGTAGTAGATGTGACAATGAGAAGAAGGGTGAGCCACTGTAATTCTAAGTCAGTAATCATTCCCGTGGTGTATACGTAGCTTCCTCCAGCACAAAGTCCTATCCATATGTAGGAATCAGCCATAAACTTCATCTATTCTTACTTTAGAACTAGTCTGTAAAAAAATGCTCCAAGTACTGAGCCTGTCGCTGAGCCTTTCAAAGCTGCTAATACTCGTTTTCCACGTGCTACACCTTCATAGCCTTCAGCATAAATCACATTGTATCTATGGTTTGGATTGACTATGGTTTCCTCTTTTATTTTAATGTATGGGATGTATTGGGCAGCAGGAATAACAATTATAGGAACGGTGACTGCTAATAATCCTGCTTCTCCAGCGATGCTCGTAGCTAATGACAGTCCAAGCCCAGTTAAAAAAACATGTTTGGTTTTATAAAGCTCTCTAGCATCACGCTGTCCGGCTAAGTAGACTTCTACTTCTGCTACACTTAAATCATCACCTACTATAATATTCTCTTCATAATAGATTTCTTTAATTCCATTATTTATAATTCCAAAAATCTCACTCTTATGTCTGTCTCTTATACACATCTCCGAGCCCACGAGACCTCT